>DMQX01000018.1:1355-18294 GCA_003455555.1 Candidatus Tayloriibacteriota bacterium | reverse complement strand
AAAAACACCCTTTCGGATGTTTTTTCTTTTGACACTAGTTTCATTAAGCTAGCTTCTTGACCATCGCGCTGAGGCGAGACTTTTTTCGAGAAGCCGTATTCTTATCGATAAAATGTGTTTTTGCGGCTTTATCAAGTGCTTTGTAAACAGCCGGCAAAATCTTGGCTGCACCTTTTTTATCCTTAACTAGAATAAGTTTCTTGAATTCCTTTGTAACAGCATCGACGCTTTTCTTGGTTGCAAGGTTATAGACACGCTTGCGGTCGCCGGCGCGAAGAGCTTTTTTGGCTGAAGATGTAATTGGCATAGGCAATATCCTATAACAGGACGCTTAAAATGTCAAAATTATGCTATCATTAGCGTTATGATTGCCCAGCTAGAAGGCACTGTTATTCATACCGACCCAAGAGCGCTCGTGCTCGACGTGCACGGAGTTGGGTATAAGGTGTGGATAGGTTCCGAAAGTCTGCAAAAAAAGGCTAAGAAGGGCCCTGAAATGGTCAGAATTTGGACCTATCTATCAGTGCGCGAAACTGCCCTAGACCTCTACGGCTTCGCCAACGCCGAGGAACTTGAAACTTTTGAGCTCCTAATCACCATTTCTGGTATCGGGCCAAAAACAGCAGCTGGTATCCTGAATGTCGTCTCAATTGCAACAATTCGCTCTGCCATAGCTTCTAACGACCCGTCATATTTGACCAAAGTCTCCGGCATTGGCAAGAAGAATGCCGAAAAGATCGTCCGCGAGCTTTCTGACAAGATCGGTGTTCTAGAAAGCGATGTACCGACGGAATCGATGCGCCATGACTCGGACGTTATTGAAGCGCTGAAGTCTCTAGGATATGCCGAGCGCGAAGCTCGCGAGGCTCTTAAGAAAGTTCCGGCTGATGATAGCAGCGCAGGAGAGAGGGTTAAAAAAGCTTTGAAAATATTGTCCAACAAATAATTAGTACAGAATTTCATGGATAAAATACTCAGAAAAATAAAAAAACTTATTCCCCAGAAAGTTTTTTCTGCTTTTGCGCCAATTTACCACTACACGCTTGCTCTACTCGGAGCACAGATATACGGCTTCCCTTCTCGCTCTATCAAAGTAGTTCTAGTCACCGGCACCAAAGGCAAATCCAGCACGACGGAATTCATAAACGCAATGCTAGAATCTGCGGGCAAAAAAACCGCGCTCATCGGAACGATTAGATTCAAGATCGCAGACAAAAGCTGGGACAATAAATTTAAAATGACCATGCCCGGCAGATTTTTTGTACAGAAATTTTTAAGGGATGCCGTTACAGCAGGCTGTGAATATGCAATCTTGGAAATGACTTCCGGCGCAGCTGTCCAATATAGACATAAATTTATAGAACTAGACGCTCTTATATTTACTAATATTTCCCCTGAACACATTGAACAACATGGATCTTTTGAAAATTATTTGGAGGCAAAACTTTCATTAGCTAAAGCTCTTGAGAGCTCACCGAAAAAAGGCAAAATAATTGTCGCTAATTCAGACGACCCAGAAGGCGAAAAATTCTTGGCGATGAAAGTACCGGTAAAAGTTTCCTATAAACTTGAAGACGTAAAACCTTTTGAACTTAAGGACACAGGGAGTACCTTTACGCTCTTCGGTCAGCAGATGCACACTGTTTTACCGGGCAAATTTAACCTTTACAATATTTTAGCTGCAGCGAATTATGCCTATACGCAAGGCGTAAGCTCGGCTGAAATTAAAAGAGCGGTTGAAGATTTGCAAGAAATAAAGGGCCGTGTTCAAAAGATCCAAGCAGGCCAAAATTTCACGGTAGTAGTTGATTACGCACACACGGCTGATTCACTCAAGAATCTATATGAAGCTTTCCCCGACAGCCAAAAGATCTGCGTCTTGGGCAATACCGGCGGCGGACGCGACATTTGGAAACGACCCGAAATGGCCAAAATCGCTGACACTTATTGCGCTGATATTATACTGACTGATGAAGACCCATATGATGATGATCCGGTGGAAATTGTCGAGCAAATGCGCATAGCCATCGAGAAAAAACCTGTTTCGGTCATTATGAATCGACGCACGGCCATCAACACCGCCATCTCGCGAGCAAATGATTTAGAAAAAAATACCGGCCGCAAAGTAGCCGTGCTCATTAGCGGTAAAGGCACTGACCCATATATCATGAGAAAAAACGGGACGAAAGAAACTTGGAGCGACGCTTCAGTTGCAACTGAAGAACTTCAAAAAGTTTTGGCCAACAAATAATTATCTAAAGATTGTATTAAGCGCTTTTCGAGTCCCGGGACCAACTCCACCCGTTTGACTTAGTCCCCTGCTAGCCTGAAAAGCCATCACTGCTTTTTTTGTACACGTTCCGAAAATACCACTAAAAGGACAGCTGGCACGAGTCAGGCCTTTGGCTGGGTAAAAACCAAGTTCACTGAGTCCGTATTGCAACATCAAAACATCCTGATCTGCGACTTTAGAGACCCCCAAAGTCTTGTCCCAGCCGTATTCGATATTTTTGGCCGTCGAAACTTTCTTGCCGGCTAGAAAATCCTGAATACCAGAAGCCGTGGCGCGTGCCATCATGTGCGCCGTGACCAGCGTGAATGGTGACTGCAGCTGCGGTTCATAGATATATGAATATTCGACCAGAGCTCGAGGCGCTTGGGTCGTTTTGTAAGCACCCATTGCTATCAAATAAAAATCCGGGATAGCACCATACAAGTCCGCCTCTTTCTTTTCAGAAGTTTGATCGCTTTTGTATAGTGTCGTCATTAGTCGCTTGCCGATTGCATCACCAAAATATTTTGAAGTGGTGGCATTTAGCAATTTTTGATCAGGAACATAAATGGAATACCCGGAATACTTGCCTTCCTTGTCGGAATAGCGCGAACCATAATCATTGAAGTGCACATGGAGAACCAAATCAAAATTTTCGTGGTCGGTCCAGCTATTAAGCCCATACAGCTGTTGAGCTACCTGATCAACTGCGTTTGCATGAGGCACTTGCGAATCCACAATTATCTCACCGTTCGTCATCGCCAACTTGATCGCAGCGGCCTGACTTGCCACGGTTTTTCTAATCAGATCTTTGTTTTCATTAAAGTACGCCAGAAAATTTGGATTATAACCCTGCTCATCGCGCGCCAGCGTCACCTCAATATTTGGGTCATGAACCAAATAATCACGGATTGTTTTTGCCAGCTCTAAATTAACATCGGCTTCTCTGACGCCATTAAAACTCGTTCCAAAAAATTCGTCATCGTGCCCAGGTACTACCAATATCCTGACTTTTTGAGCACCCGCGTATTTTGCCTTGATCGCATCATAACTTTCGAGACCGGCTGCCGAAGATCCAAAAGGAAAAACCGTCAAGGTAACTAGTGAAATAAGCAAAAATGAGAGCGTAGTTTTCATATTCACATCATAACACTTTTTCTATGAAAACTTTACACTTCCTGCATTCCGCCGTAGACTTTCGACATGCCAGAATTACCCGAAGTTCAGACCACCGTAGATGGGCTTAATGCCGAGGTCAAAGGCTTGAAAATAACTGACGTCTGGACGAGCTACAACAGCATTTTCCACGCCGGCAAAAATAACGTAAAAAATCCGGAGTATTTTTCAGAGTTCCGAAAACAGGTCGTCGGCAGCAAGATAAAAAACTCGGAGCGACTCGGCAAAAATGTTTTGATCCATTTATCCAACGGCCAGACCATTCTAACCCACATGAAAATGACCGGGCATTTTATGTACGGCAAATATGAACCAAAAAAAACGGCCGGAAAAAAGAACGCGACAGCATGGCTGCCCAGCGACGAGACTTCCCCCCTATCAGACCCATTCAACCGGCACATCCGATTGTTGTTCTCTTTTTCCAACGGCAAACACCTGTCTCTTGCCGACACCAGAAAATTTGCCAAGATATTTATTTTTAACACCAAAGACCAAAATAGTATTTCTGACCTATCAACGCTCGGACCAGATCCACTTTCAAAAACCTTCTCTTTCACGATTATGAACGAGCGATTAATGCTCCGAAAAAACTGGAAAATCAAGCAAGCACTTCTAGACCAGGAAATTATCGCGGGCATAGGCAACATCTATTCGGACGAGATGCTCTGGAGTTCTGATATTCATCCTGTGTCCACTGTTTCAAAAATACCGGTTGATAAAATGCGAAAACTCCATGCCGCAATGTTGAGCGTCCTTAAAAAGGGTTTAGATTTTGGCGGCGATTCAACTTCTGATTATAGAAATATTCAAGGGCTGCCCGGCAAGTTTCAACACAAACACAACGTATATAGACGGGCCGGAAAATCTTGTCCTAAAAAAGATGGTGGCATCATAGAACGCGTAAAAGTTGCCGGCCGTAGCGGACACTTTTGTCCGGTCCACCAAGTAATTTACAAATAAAAAAACCACCGAATCCGTAATAACACGAACATCGGCGGCCTACTGTCTCACGCCACTAAAACAGTATTATATAATTTAGATAAGAAAACCTAACTACTCAACAGTATACCATACCAAAAATTAAAGTCAAATATCTAGAATCCTAAAAACCGCGATGCCAAAGGCCGTGCTCACGTTGAGCGATTCTTTATCCCCTTTCATGGGTATTTCCGCAACAATATCGCAGGTATCCAAAAGATCCGCAGACAAGCCTTCAACCTCATTGCCAACCAAAAAGGCCACTTTTTCCTCCGCTGAAAGCAATTTACGAACCTCTTTGTAATCAATAGCTTTCGAAGACTGTTCAATAGCAATTATTTTATATTTATCATTTTTAAAAGTTTCCAGAACTGGTCCAACCTCTTGTGAAAATTCCCAGGCTACGGTTTTCTCGGCACCAAGAGAAGCCTTGGCCAGATCGTTTCTAACTCGGCCGAATCGATCAAGAGGTGTTGGAGTAATGCCCGTAAGATATAGCTTTGATATCCCGACAGCATCACAAGTGCGAAAAATAGCTCCCACATTTATGACGCTACGAATATCATGGAGAATTGCGACTGATTTCATGAGTAGTTTATAGCACACGTGGCTACGGAAGACTATTATGCTATAATTTCCATATGTTAAGCGTATTTCCAAACCTATTAACCTATCAGCTGTTGGCCCCATTCATTTTGCGGGTGGTTGTTGGCATTATATTCCTCGAACTCGGCTATTTGAAACTCGGCAAAGAAAAATCTGCCTGGAATATGTTTTTTGAAACGATCCATTTCAAACCAACCCAACTTTTCGTAACACTTCTGGCCGTCATTGAAATTGTTTCCGGCGCCTTTTTGGTGGTTGGTTACCTCACTCAAGTCGCAGCACTGGTGATGGCTGTAATACTATTCGCTGAAGGTTACGTAGAACTCAAGGACGGTGCACTCCTTAAACGGGACATCGTCTTTTATACCCTCCTGCTGGTCATCTGCATCTCCCTCCTCCTCACCGGCGCAGGAACTCTTGCTTTTGATCTGCCTCTCTAAAAGGCACGGCCGCTTTCTAAAATTTCGTTTCCGTGGTATAAAATCTATCACAGTATATTGCGCCCATAGCTCAGTCGGTAGAGCACCTGCCTTTTAAGCAGAGGGTCGTTGGTTCGATTCCAACTGGGCGCACTAGTAAGAGAACTTCTATTTTATAGTATAATTTACACTGTTATTAACCAACAACAATTATGCAACCTGAAAATAATCCAGTAACACAGCAAGCTCCAGTTAACCAACCAGCGCAAGACACAGCTACAAAAATACTCCAGAACACTACAAAAGTAGTGGCAACTGTTGGCATGCTAGCAGGACTCATTGCAACAATCAAAAGTATCTTCAAAAAATAATCAGTCACACAATTTTATACCCAGTGATATACTAGGGTCATGAAAAACGTACTTATCACCGGTATTAGCAAAGGCATCGGTAAGGCCTTGGCTCAAAAGTTTTTGAAAGAAGGATTCTTTGTTTTTGGCACTGCCACAAACGGCGGAGTAGATTTTACCGACAACAATTTGTCTGTAATCCAATTAGAATTAACTTCTAAAGAAAGCATCGATGCTTGTGCCTCAACTATTTTGCAATCAGGCAAAAAGATCGATATTTTAATAAATAATGCGGGCGGACTTTTTGATGAAGATGACACGGTAGTTGTCGCCGACAAACTGAGAAAAACTTTGGAGGTCAACCTAATCGGACCCATTGATCTGACCGAGCAAATACTTTCCGCAATAAACAGCGGCGGGCACATAGTGAACCTCTCCTCTACCGCAGGATCGCTCTCTCTGGTTGGCCATGAGAGTCATTTTGAGGGACATTATCCGGCTTACAAAATTTCCAAAGCGGCTGTAAATATGTACACGCGAACTTTGGCTCTTAGACTCAAAGACATAATCGTTTCATCGGTTCATCCAGGTTGGGTCAAAACTAATATGGGAGGCTCCGATGCCGATGTTACACCAGAGGAAGCCGCCGAAAATATCTTTAAACTGGCCATTTCAAACCCAGAAACCGGACAATTTTGGTTCAACGGAAAAAAGCTGCCTTGGTAATCTCACAGGTTTAATGAAATACTCATATTGATATGCTAAACTAATTGTAGAAAGTACCCTCAAAAAAGGAGCGAAACGTGCGTGAAGCTACAGTATGCCATCTTCGTCAAGGTATCAATGGCCACACAAGGATCCTTCTCGGCAAACGAGTAAGTTTGTTTTGCAACGGCATTTGGAATGGTCCGGGCGGCAAAATGGAACCAAATGAGACCATTGCGAACTGCGCCTATCGTGAGGTTAAGGAAGAGATCGCGGTCAAACTGGACATAAAGTCCCTGCACCATTACGCGACAGCCGATTTCTACCACCCCCAACCGACAGGACATATCCTGGAATGGAAAGTCCCCTTCCTCTGGGTCGACCGATGGAAACTGGAACCAAAATTGGTTAACGGTTTTAGCGATCTCCAGTGGTTCAGTGTCACCAGTCTGCCATTCGATAAAATGATGACTGACCAGAGGATATGGTTACCTCACGTGATCAACAACAGCTACGACCACAAGATCGCGGCCGTGCAGATCTATTATGGGAACAGCAAACTCGAAAGTGTCGTGGACCATTCGATCAAATTTATCGACCGACCCATAAGACACTGAAAAGACCAAGGAGGGTCTTTTTTTATATACTTAAAAAGAATTTTTCGAGAGCAACATCAAAATCCACTTCCCTGCGATGGGCCTGGTGGTACATTGCGACGAGTTGAGATGATATTTTTTTAAGTTCCGCGATTGAGAAATTTTTGGCATAATTTTTTGCCTTTGAATAAACAAAAGGATTTAATCCGGCATCATTTGGATTGGTTGTAGAAGCTGCAAGTAACATTGATTTGACTTGCCAAAATAAAATGCCGTGAAGCTCTTCCGGAACCACGTTGTGACGGACAGCTTGCTGATAAAGCGTCCATAAACGTTTTTGGTTTCGCGCACCGAGCGCGTCGGTGATCGCAAACATATTAAATTCTCCGGCTTTTTTGCTTTTGCCGTCTTCTTTTGATTCGCCGAAGACCTGCACTTTTTCAGCATTCTTTTCAAACTTTACTAGCGTTGCTTTATCTAAATTATTTTCGAGAACAATAAAAATATTGTCTGAAGCTTTGAGCTCCTTCAAGTGATCAACAACATATTCTTTAAGCTCTTTTTTTTCAAAAAGCCGGTCTAATACGACAATGTATTTTTGTGAAAAAAGCCCCTGCCCGCCGATGTATTCATCAAAAGCTGCTTCCTGCCACGTATCGCTATCAAGTCTAAAAAGTGAGGCGTCTGGGCGTTTTTTGAGCAACGAATCCACCACACCGTTAGCCTTGCGGCGCGCCAGGTCGATATCTTGGCCGTAGAATAAGTAGATCATGTTAAGAGTTTACGGTTGTACCCCAACTTGGACCAGCCGACGAGCTTGAAAGCAGAGGCACACCGTATATATCGCCGGGTTTTATGACATTTTCCATGATCTTTCTGATCTGCGGAGCAATTTCTTTGACCTTATTTTCAGAAATTTCGTAAATGAGTTCATCGTGAACCTGGAGAAGCAAGGAAACATCGCTACGCAAATTATTTTTCTCGAGATAGTCATCGATGTTGTGGATTGCGATCTTGAGGATGTCAGCGGCAGTGCCCTGGATCGGCGCATTGATAGCCATGCGCTCGGCGGCGGCGCGAACGTATGGGATCTTGGATTTAATGCCTTCGAAATAACGGCGGCGGCCAAAATACGTTTCGGTAAAGCCAGTTTTGGCCGCCGCCGCCTTAACCTCTTCCAAATAACTTGCCAACCGACTAAATGCAGCAAAATATTCTTCGTAAAACTTCTGAGCCTCTGCCCTATCCGTTCCCAAATTTTGTCTCAACGCATTCACGCCCATACCATAAATAATTCCGAAGTTGATAACCTTTGCTCTTCGTCGCATTTCTTTATCAACCTTTTCGGCGGGCACTTTAAATACTCGTGCCGCCACTTCTGTATGAACGTCGCGTCCACTCTTGAAAATATCGATCAATGTTTCATCCTTCGACAGAAAAGCAGCTACCCGCAACTCGATCTGTGAGTAATCGAAAGTCGCAAGCACCGAACCTTTGTCAGCCACAAAACCATTTCGAATCGCACGCCCCAACGCCGACTTTATCGGAATATTCTGCAAATTAGGATTTTGCGAAGCTACCCGCCCAGTTGTTGTGCCCGTCTGAATAAACGTTGTGTGCAAACGTTTTTGACTATCCACCATAGTTGGAATTGTATCAATATAAGTCGAAAGCAATTTCTGAAGTTCTCGATATCTCAAAATTTCTTCAATGATCGGATGCTCTTCGCGCATTTTTTCCAATTCAGATTCGCGAGTTGACACCGCCCCACCGGCCGTCTTCTTTTGATTTTTTATCTTGATTTCTAAATTATCAAAAAGCACTTCTCCAAGCTGTTTCGGTGAATTAACATTAAATTCTCCGCCGGCCAGATCATAGATTTTATTTTGATATTTTTCCAATTCAACGTGATATTCCTTGGAAAGTTTTTGCAAATATTCTGTATCAATTTTCACGCCCTTTTTCTCGGCAGCTTCCAGGATCGGAATGAGTGGTAGTTCTATGTCTTCATACACTTTCTTGGCGCTGTCTTTAGCGATATCAGCCAGAATTTTTCCTCGAGCTTCGGCAAAGTTTTTGGCTTTAGCAAATTGCACAACATCTTCAACACTTGGATTAGTTAAACTCGAATTTAAGATCCAAGCGGCCAGAGCAACTTTTTTAAACTCCCCTGGATCGACGACTTCAGCCGGAACAGTCTCACCCAGCAAACCACCAACATCTCCGGCACCCGCCTCACCACCTGCTCCCGAACCATTTGCCCCACCAACCAACATCGAGGTCTGCGTCGGCTCCCCATAGACCGCTTTTTTTACCCGATCGCCAAGCGTGCGAAACTCCAACGTAGCAAAAAGTTCCGCGATCTTAGAATAATCAAAAGTTTCTTTCCACACCTTCGCTGGCATTTTGAAATCAATCGGCGCATCGCGTCGGATCGTGGCCAACGTTTTTGAAAACAAAGCCTCCTCTTCCCCAGCCTTGAGCAACTCAATAATTCTAGGTGAAAGCCCTGCCTCCTTAAATTTCTCCGGACTCTTCTTCAAAACTTTATACATATTTTCAATCGTGCCGAAATTCTGGATCAATGTCGAACCGGTTTTTTCACCAATACCTTTTATGCCGATAATGTTATCTGATGGATCACCCCGCAAGCCTTTATAATCCGGCAAAAGCAACGGTTTGAAACCGAAACGTGACACAACCGCCTCTTCGTCATACATAATCGTATCGTTGATGCCTTTTTTGAGCGTGTAAACCTGAACTTTTTTGTCGTCCACCAACTGCAAAGTATCCATATCACCCGAAGCAATTACAATATCGATCGATTCTTTTTTTAATTTATCAACGATCGTACCCAAAATATCGTCGGCCTCAAAGCCCGGTTTGTCATACATCGGCACACCAAAAGCCGCAAAAACATCACGCGAGCGAATGATCTGAGCGATCAATTCCTCATCCGCTTTATGTCGGCCAGCTTTATATTCCGCATATGCTTCGTGTCTGTGAGTTGGCTGAGGCAAATCAAAACAGGCCACGATATAATCTGGCTTCAAATCTTGAATAATTTTTATAAGCATCGTGGCGATGCCATACAGAGCGCCGGTCGGCTCGCCTTTACTCGAAGCAAAATCCGGTAAGGCGTGATATGCGCGGTGCAAAATCGCATGAGCATCGAGCAAGATGAGTCGTGGCTGTTTGGTTTTTTTGGATTCTTTCATAAATTATTTCGAAACTATTCCCCGATTCGTTTCATCAATATGTTTGAAATCAATATACCGTGTATTTTCTGGCATCACATCCGAGACCTGCTCAGGCCACTCTATCATAACCAAATTTTTGGAATCGGCGATAACCTCCTGCCAACCGATCACATTCAACTCCTTCCCTCCTTTCAAACGGTAGGCATCAATATGTATGAGAAAAGAAAACTTGCCGCCCAGCACTTTTTCACTCAGTTCATATTTTTTCAGAATCACAAAAGTCGGACTCGTAATGTTTTCCGTAATCCCGAGCAAATGGGCGCAGGTTTGGGTAAAAGTCGTCTTGCCGGCACCCAGTTCCCCACGCAGACCAATAACCGTCGCACCAACAGAGGCTGGCGTTAGCTCTTCCAAAAACTTAGCAGCAAAAGCCTTCATTTCTTGAATATTCATATTTAACCCTATCGTACCACATATGAAAAAAGACGTGCCCCGGAAAAAATATTCCGAAACACGTCCTTGTCTCGCGACAAGTTCAGAATGAACTGCCATGAGATGACCTAGTGCCGTGACTGCCGGTGCGACGTACCTTGTGAGGTGGATCGGCCCGGCGTGCATGGCTGCTGCTGCACAACAGGGGCTGACCGCTCGTGGACTCTTCGGTCCTCGTGGTGCCGACCGCCGTTGTTATAGTACGAGACACCGTACGTTCGGGTGGTGTACACTGGCGTGTAGTACGGCTGGTAATACGCCGGTTGGCCATAGTACTCGACCGTCTCCTGACGATACACGTACCCGGGACCAGCGCAGCCAATCATTGTGACCGAAACCACCGCCAACAAAACGATTGCAAAGATCTTCATCTCAAACCTTTCAGTAATAGTTCAGAATTTCAACCTCTTCACTAACACATATATTATACCATAGTCGGTATCTAAAGTCAAGCATTTCTAGAGCTAAACAGGGGCCTAAAAACAGCGGTTTTTGTAGAACTTTGAAAATATGCCATTTTTAAACTTGCAAACAAGAACACTGTTTACAGGGACTACGAGGAGCGACTGGCTCCGAGTTGGAGCAAATTTTTAGCAAAAAATTATGCGTGCCCTGTAAACAGTGTTCTTGTTTGCAAGTATATATACGGAATTTTTCCAAAAACCTGCTATACTAATTTGATATGGTCACCTTCGACGAAGATAAACAGAATCAGCAATTATCCGACTTTAAAAGAAAGGAGGAAGAGGAGGTGACGCAGATCTTATCCAAAAAATATGGTTTGGAATACATAGACATGTCGCGCATGGCCATAAACAATGATGCTTTGCGCCTGATGACTGAGTCAGAATGTCGCGCCGCAAAAGTAGGACTTTTCAACATTGTCGACAAAAGACTCAGCGTCGCCATAACCTCCCCTAATAACCCCAGCACCGTAGAGGCTTTAAGAAAACTCGCTGACCGGGCCTATGTAACCACCTCATTTTTAGTTTCCGAGCAAAGTCTGGAAAAGATCTGGGCTCGGTTCAAAGATCTTTCTTTTGCTATGGAAAGCAAGAGTGGTGCTTTAGATATTTCAAATGATGAAATAGTCGCCTTCCTCAAACAAGTTCGTTCGATTGCTGACATAAAAACTTTGATCGAAAAAACACTTGGCGCAAAAAACATTCATCGCATTTCCGGCGTTATGGAAATAATCGTGGCTGGCGCACTGGCTACAGACGCCTCCGACATCCACTTCGAACCGGAGGAAAGTTATGTTCAATTGAGATACCGTCTCGACGGCGTGCTGACCGAGGTACTGCAATTTGATACCGCCACATACAACTTAATGCTTTCGAGAATCAAGCTGATCTCCAACATGAAGCTAAACTTGAGCGGTGCCCAAGACGGCCGTTTCAGTATAAAAATCAAAGACGAAGAAATTGAAGTTCGTAGTTCTATTTTGCCCGGCGCATATGCGGAGTCTGTTGTTATGCGCGTACTCAACCCAAAAACAATTTCGGTACCTATGGAAGACTTGGGCATGGAACCGCGCCTACTCGAAATAGTAAACAAGCAAATCGCCAAGCCAAACGGCATGATCTTGACGACTGGCCCGACAGGCTCAGGTAAAACCACTACGCTATATGCTTTTCTAAAAAAAGTGCGAGATCCCAGTATTAAAATCATTACTATCGAAAACCCGATTGAATACCATCTGCCCGGCATAGTCCAGACTCAGACTGACGAGAAAAAGGACTACACCTTCATCGAAGGTTTGCGCGCCGCTGTCCGACAAGACCCCGACATTATTATGATCGGTGAAATCCGAGACCGTGACAGCGCGGATATTGCCGTAAACTCTGCTTTAACCGGCCACTTGGTTTTCTCAACTCTTCACACTAACAATGCTGCCGGCACTTACCCACGACTAATCGATCTAGGTATAAATTCAAAAGTTTTAACCTCTGCCATTAGTATTGCTCTGGCACAACGTCTAGTACGCAAACTCTGCCCTGTTTGCCGAAAAGAAACGATCCTTGAGGGTAAGGAAAAGGAAACTGTCGCACGTATCATTGCCACCATCCACACCGTCGACAAAATTCCCCAGACCGAAAAACATTTCTTGCCTGTCGGCTGCACTGCTTGCAACAACACTGGTTACAAGGGTCGTCTTGGTATTTTTGAAGCTATTCTCACCGACGCTGCAATTGAAGAAGTGGTAAACATGAATCCGAGCGAACGCGAAATTAAAAAGGCTGCCCTGCCCCAAGGTATCCTGGACATGACCCAAGACGGCATCATAAAAGTTTTGCTTGGAGTTACTTCTATAGAAGAATTGCGCCGTGTTATTGATCTCGACGTAATTGCTTAATATTCAAACACAAAGTTTACACTCTGACACCTCTATGCTCTTCTGCTCTTTTGGACTTGCAGAGCTCCATATTTTTGGCCATAATTGAGTACAGAAAAACCGCAGTGAGCGGTTTAGATCGAGGACATAAATCTCTAAGCAATACTTTTAATAATTGCGTACCAAAAGCTAAATTAGTATCTAAGGATATATACAGTAAGGGACGCCGAAGCGAACAACCAGATAGTCCTTGAAAAAAACTTATAAGTCCGAAGACTCATTTGCTTAGAGATTTATACCCTTGATGGAAAAGAAAAAAGCCCGTAACATTTGGCTTTCTGAAGATCCTAATATGAATCTTAGCATGAAACCTTTATAATGTCAAGCACTGCCGCCCCAGACCCAATAGAGACTACCGAGGCTAAACAAGAGACTCAATTTCTTGATCAGACCCTCCGCCCTACTCATTGGGACGAATATATCGGCCAAGAGACTATAAAAAACAACCTGCACATCTTACTAACGGCTGCTGCAGAACGCAAGCACCCTCCGGAGCACATTCTTTTCTATGGACCGCCGGGACTGGGTAAAACGACGCTAGCACACCTTATCGCAAAAGAGACTCGAGCGCAACTCAAGGCCACCTCTGGCCCGGCGATCGAGAAGATCGGTGATCTCGCTTCCATTTTAACCAACCTCGCAGCTGGGGACATTCTTTTTATCGACGAAATTCATCGACTCAACAAAGCGATCGAAGAAGTCCTCTACCCCGCTCTCGAATCTGGTACTCTAGACATCATTATCGGCAAAGGTCCGTCAGCGCGCACTATCCAATTGGAATTGCCGCCGTTTACTTTGATCGCCGCGACCACTCGCATCGCCATGATCTCCGCACCGCTGCGTTCTCGTTTTTCTGGAGGAGTATTTCGACTGGAATTTTATTCAAATGAAGAAATAGAAAAGATCATTAAACGCTCGGCAAAAATTCTCGGCGTTTCTCTCGATGACGGAGCAGTGACAGCTGTTGCAGAACGCAGCCGATTTACTCCCCGCACTGCCAACTATCTTTTGAAGCGCTGCCGAGATTATGCTCAGGTAAAAAAGATCGACCTCACCGAAAAGACAGTCAAAGAAGCTTTGAAAATGCTCGGCATTGATGAGATAGGACTCTCTGGTGCCGACAGATTGCTTTTGACAACCATAATTGATAAATACAACGGCGGCCCAGTCGGTCTAAACACTTTGGCCGCTTCCCTGTCAGAGGAACAGGCCACCATAGAAGCTTTTCATGAACCATACTTGATCCAAATGGGTTTGATCGAGCGCACGCCGCGCGGCCGCAGTGCCACAACCCGTGCTTATGAACACTTGAAAATAAAAGTGCCGAAGCATTTGCAAGAGAAGTTGCTGTAAAAAATACAAAAATAGAAATAGAAAACCCCCGAGCATTTATGTGCTTGGGGGTTTCTCCTTTCATTTAAACATAAAGAACAAATTTACCGGCGCCGACGGCTGGCCAACATGGCCACCACGCCAACACCCAGCAAACAGAGCGACGCTGGTTCGGGGACAGACGAAGCCAATGTCGATGTGCCCATTCCGGGGAAGACCGAAGCACCCAATCCGTCAAACGAGACGTAGAATTGCGCATAGGCGCTGAACTCCGTCACGAGGGTTCCGTACTCAGGAAAAGCCAGACCTTTGCCACCACCATTCGGGTCATAGGTATATTCGTTATACCCACTTGTCGAACTGATCAATGTAACGCCATTCAGCGTCACATTACCACTCCCGGTAGACAACCAATCGCCATAGACCGGAATTTGCTCACCCGTCGTCGGATCGAACGTCCATCCGCTGATGGTTTGGAACGCGCCGAGGTTTGTATTGAGCGAAGCGCTCAACCCACGGTAATTCACATCCATCCGATTGTTTTGCCAATCCTTTTGCAGAACAGGGTTGCCGACGGTGCCGTAGGCGTTGACGGAGATGTAGCCGTGGCCGAGGTTGCTTGCATCCTTGCTGATCATGGTATAGAAACCATCAATCTGCGACGCGGTTGAGAGCGACATCGAAAATGTCGTCTTGCCGACGGTGTTGTCGGTGAAGCTGTCGGCGCTGAAATACAGATCCGGCAGACTGATGCTGTTGCTGTAGCCAGCGAAAGCCGGCGCAACGAGCAACAGGACCAACACAGCCACGATACCCACAAGATTGCGCTTCATTTTCATTTGAAGCCTTTCATCTTTGAGAGGTTGTAAATTTCTGGCTACAAGCCATCCATAACTTCCTCTATTTCTCAAAAAACATCTTGGTAATATACTAGCATATTTGTTTACAAATGTCAATCTTTGTGATGTAGTAATGGAAAAATATGCCCTATTTAAGGCCTGAAAACAGCGTAAGGTATTTCTTCCATATTTCCTCTAGCGTGCTATTATAGAGTTATATCAATTTAATGCTTTACCATGTCAGGACATAATAAATGGTCAAAAATTAAAAACAGAAAGGCCGTAACCGACGCTCAAAAGAGTAAGATTTTTACGAAAGTTGTGCGCCTCCTCACGGTTGAAGCCAAAAAAGCACACGGTGATGTCACCGCTCCTGGCTTGGCTACTGCTATTGCTAAAGCCCGTGAAGCTAACATGCCTGGCGACAATATTGACCGAGCGGTCAAGAAAGCGTCGAGCGACCCAGCCACCATGGACACGATTATTTATGAAGCCTATGGCCCCGGTGGTTGCGCGATCGTAATAGAAGCACTGACCGACAATCGAAACAAAGCGGCACAGGAAGTGAAACACATTCTTTCACTCAACGGAACTGAACTCGCAGGCATGGGAGCCGCAACTTGGGCTTTTGAAAAAACTCACGACGGATTTATTCCAAAAACTACAGTCGCACTTTCCGACGAAGACGGAGCCAAACTCGGCGATCTGATTGAAGCTCTAGAAGAGAATGACGAAGTTCAAAATGTTTACACGAATGCTGAATAAAAGCGGTTGCGATAATTTCTCAAAAAACATATGCGAGTCCTTGCATTAGATCCAGGCTACGAAAGACTCGGTATCGCCGTGCTTGAAAAGAATATTGGCGGCAAAGAACAGGTTATTTTCTCCGAATGTTTCCAAACCGCAAAAACTGAGCTCTTTATTAATCGACTGCATGCGGTCGGGGTTGAGCTTCGGAAAATTATCACCGAGTTTTTGCCTGAAGCAGTTGCGATCGAATCCCTTTTTTTCACTAATAATCAAAAAACGGCCATGCATGTGGCCGAAGTGAGAGGAGTGATCATGTATGAAGCGGCAAATCACGGGCTTCTATTCTCAGAATTTACGCCAGGCCAAATAAAAAACGCCGTGACCGGCGACGGACGAGCCGACAAAAAGCAGATATTTTCTATGATTCCAAAACTAGTCAAGATCAATAAGAAAATTGATTTTGATGATGAATATGACGCAATTGCTATAGGCTTGACGTTCTTGGCTGGTCAGGGTTATCCACAAGCACAGCTCGCGGCATTTGCACAAAAAAAATAAATCTGGTACATATATAGTATATCCTTGATTATTCAGGGAAAAATTACAAGCAAATAAGACTTTTTGTACGATGCCAAAGATAAAAAAAATAGTTGGAGATGAGGTGTTAAAACCAGTTGAACTTCCGGAAGAAGAGGATGATAAAGTGCTGCCACGTCCGACCGATGACGACGAGCTGCTCGATGACGATACGGATGAAGAAGACGAAGAAGAAGCGGAGGAAGAGAGCGACAGTTTCTAAATTAACAGAAATAAGCAACAAAAAACTGCG
>DMQX01000018.1:0-1273 GCA_003455555.1 Candidatus Tayloriibacteriota bacterium | reverse complement strand
CGCAGTTTTTTGTTGCTTATTTCAAAACAATTTTTATAAATCGGCGCTTGCCAATGCGGAAATTTGCCGACTTTGTAATAACGAAATCCGGGGTATCAATTTTTTCGGCGGTTTCAACAACACTTATCGCCCCCTCTTTTATGAGTCGCCTGAACTCCGTCTTTGAGGGCACAACGTGTTCACGCAAAAGAACGTCGATCAACTTTTCTCCGGCAGTAATCACAACTTCCGCGGCATCATGGGGTACTTCCCCATGCTTGAATGTATTGGTGAAAGCAGCCTCGGCCATCAAAGCTTTTTCCTGACCGTGATACATCGCCACGATCTCGCGAGCCAAACGCATTTTAATATCTTTTGGATTCTTGGCTCCATGCTCCAGATCGCGAGCCACCTCTTCGATCTCTGCCATAGGCATATAAGTGCAAAGTCTGAAATACTGAACAATGAGAGCATCCGGTATCGATAGAACTTTCCCATACATATCATTGGCTTCATCCGCAATAGAAATGTAATTATCGAGACTCTTGCTCATTTTTTCAACACCATCCGTTCCGCTTAAGATATCCATAGTTACAACCGCTTGGAGGTCAGAACTGACGCCTGCCGTTTCATAATTAATTTTGTTGATCTCCTGAATTTGGCGTCCCATCAACATATTGAAAGTCTGGTCTGTTCCCCCGATCTCCATGTCACATGAGCCATAAAGAGTCGTAATGACCGAAGAGTCAATACCCTGCAAAACCGGATACATCATTTCGTGCATGTACAAATCCTCATTCTTGGCCAAACGATCTTGGAACATGTCTCGTTTTATAAGCTGGGCGTGCGTAATGTGTCGAAGTGTCCACAAGAAACTTGTCAAAGTCACCACCGATATTTGACGTCGAAGCACCGAGGTCTGCTCAGAAACTTGCTTGCGTGTGTTTTCAAAAACAATCGCCTTGCCCACAATAGTGTTTGGGTCAACCGGTGTAGTTATTTTTACTCCGTCATGCACAACCTGAAAGCCTATTTTTGAATCAGCCGGCAGGTTTATATCCGTGACTGAAGTGAACCAGTCGGAATTTGGCACCCAGGAGAAAGATTTTTCGTCGGTCAAAAGAATCTTGCCGACCTGTTCAAGATAAGTCTTCATATTAGATTCGATCTTTTCGCGTGAAATTTCCGGACGAGCTTTATTCTTGCCGGTTGGGTCGCCGATCGTGGTTGTAAAATCCCCTACTACAAAAACCACTTTGCACTGTCTCTTATACACATCTGACGCTGCCGACAT
>DMQX01000015.1 GCA_003455555.1 Candidatus Tayloriibacteriota bacterium | reverse complement strand
TGATTCGGGAAATCAACGCAGCCCGCACGGCCCGCACACTTTCCTCGTTGCTTTCCTCTGGTGTTGACGTGGTTGTCGCGATGGAAATAACCGAACAGGTTATTCAGAACTCTTATTTTAAGGCCGTCATTGGTGAGGCTCGAAAAGTTATTCAAAATGGCGAACCTATATCCGGGGTGTTCTTAAAGAATCAAAAACTTTATCCGTCATTCGTCGGTGAAATGATGAGTGTAGGGGAGGAAACTGGTAAGCTGTCGCCGATGCTCATGGAAGTTGCGATCTATTATGAAAATGAAGTTGATCAGCGTACCAAGGACATGTCCACCATCATAGAGCCTGTACTTATGGTGATGATCGGAGCCGGTGTTGGATTTTTCGCCATCTCAATGCTTTCGCCGACCTACTCAGTCTTAAGCAATATAAAATAAATGAGCAAGAAATCCGGTTTTACTCTGGCGGAAACACTCATGGTTGTGGCGATCACGGTTATGGTGGCCGGTCTCATGATGTTTTCCTTTTCTTCTTATGGGTCTACCGAGGCGATTTCAAAAGATCAGGCGCGGGTCGTTTCGGCTTTGGAAAAAGCTCGGGCTATGACACTCGATTCGTACAAAAGTTCGCAATATGGAGTGCACTTTGGCACCAGCACGGTCACAATATTTTCTGGCGTGACATACAGCGCGGCGAATTCTGCCAATATCGTGACCAATCTAAATTCTAAAGTTAAAATCAAAACCGTTGCGGTTGTCGGCGGCGGCAGTGATATTATTTTCAATCGCCTGACCGGCGAGACAAATCAAACTGGCACGACAACTCTTTCGTTGATCAGCTCTGCAAGTACGACCCGCAGTGTAACGGTTTTCGCGACCGGCTTGGTTCAGCCAAATTAGATATGAAAAATATTTTTAAAAATAAAAAAAATGGAATGGGCATGGTTGAGGTTGTTGTCGGTTCGGCCATTATTTCCGTCGGTATTTTGGGTTTAATCGGCGTCTACAATTATTATCTGCAGATCATGGTACACAATACGCCAAACATCCAGGCGGCTTATCTGCTTGAAGAGGGTATCGAGAGTGCACGGCTGCTGCGGGACCAAAGTTGGAACGATAATATTGCGACATTGTCTGTGGCCACTTCCACCCAGTATTATTTGGTTTTTAATACAACGACTTCGAAATGGACGACTACTTCCGGGAATGTCGCACTGATCGATGGTCTATTTGACCGGACAATAACGGCCAGTTCGACCTACAGAAATTCAAACCATGATATTGTGCCAAAAGGCACATCGGGTGCGACTCTGGATGCCAGCACTACGCTTATTACCGCAAAAGTTTCTTGGCGAAGCGGTGGTGCAACCACCAGCAAATCGATATCGGCCTACCTGACTAATATTTTTGGAAATTAATTCATGAAAAAAACTTTTCAAAAAAAAATATCCGGCGACCACTTTGGTTTTACTATGGTCGAAACGATCTTTTACCTGACCTTCCTGGTTATCCTGCTTGGCATAATGATCGCTATGGTTGTTTCTCTTTCAAAAACTTACCAGACCATACAGGCAAATAAAAACCTGGAATCATCAGCGGTTTTTTCGCTTGAACGCATCACCCGTGAGATCCGGAACTCTACGTCGGTTGACGTGACGCGCAGTGCATTGGCCACAAGTACATCGGGAGTTTTGACTCTCAACACGACCGACTCTTCCGGAGCGGCGGAAATCATTAAGTTCTATTTAGCGACGAGTACAGGCGCAGTCCTGATAGATGTTAATGGTTCTTATTTTGGACCGCTCACACTTTCCGGAGTGAAAGCAACGCAATTGCAGTTCCGTTTGGCGACCAGCACAAATTCGCAAGCCGTGAAGATCGATCTGACCTTAAAAAGTAATTTTGGTGGCGCCAGCACCACAAAGAATTTTTACACGACTGCCGTTTTGCGCAGCTCATATTAATTTATGATTAATTTTTCAAAAACACATATCAATCGGAAGCGTGGGCAAGCAATCCTGATAGTTGTGATCATGTGCACGACAGTTTTTTTGACCATAGTACTGGGTGTTATTGACCCAATAGTCAACGAGTTGCGTCTAAGTAATGATCTGCTGGTTTCAAAATCCAGTTTTTATACTGCTGAATCTGGTTCAGAAGACGTAGTTTTCCGGATCAAAAACAGCCAAATCTCTAATTACAGTGTACCTCTATATTTGAGCCTAAATGGCGGAGTTGCAACCACAACAATCACCAATACACCGACCGGTAAGCAGATCGCGACGACTGCTGGGGTGAACAATAATATTAGGAGCAACCAGGCCAGCGTGACACTCGGGGCCGGTATATCTTTTCATTATGGTATTCAGGCAGGAAACGGTGGGTTTAGCTTAAGTCAGAGTTCTAGTGTCACGGGGAATATTTTCTCAAGTGGTTCAGTTGTTGGTTCAGGTAATGTTATAACGGGCGACGTTGTGTCGGCTGGGTCCTCGGGTTTTATCCAAGGTGTTCATATTAATGGATCAGCTTATGCTCATGTGCTTGGTGCGACAGGTGCCGGTACCACTGTCGACAAAAATGCCTATTATTCGACCCTTATAAATACCAGCGTGGGCGGCACAAAATTTCCAGGTAGCGCCGATCTTGCAACCACCACCTTGCCGATCTCTGACGATCAGGTCAGTGCTTGGGAAAGTGATGCGGCAGCCGGCGGCACTCTAGCTTCGAATTTTTGTAATTCTTATAATTCTTCGAGCAATACTTGTAACATTACTTCGAATAAAACTCTTGGTCCCAAAAAAATTCCATTTAACCTGGTGGTCAGTGGTTCTGGAACGGTTCTGACGGTCACTGGCCCGCTTTGGGTGACTGGTAATATCACTATTTCGACTAATGCAGCGGTTAACATGGACCCAAGCCTTGGTGGCACAAACGTGGCAATTATTGCGGATAACCCCTCAAATAGGGCTTCCAGTGGCCTTGTGTCGGTGGGACAAGGTAGTACATTTGCTGGATCTGGCGCGCCCAATTCATTCGTCTTTATGATCTCCCAGAATAACAGTGCCGAAAACGGCGGTTCGGTTGTTGCTGTCTCTCTTGGTCAAGGTGCCTCTGCGTTGGTTGTTTACGCCTGTCATGGAAGGATAGATCTGAGTCAGAGTGTCAGTGTAAAGGAGGTGACAGCTTATGATATAAATCTTTCCCAATCAGCCAACGTGACCTATGATACGGGCTTGCCAAGTATTATTTTTGAATCAGGCCCTTCTGGTGGCTGGAATATCTCAGGTTGGAAGGAGGTGCAGTAAAGTGTTACAATGGTCGGTATGAAAAAGAAAAGAATTGTGATTGGTAATTGGAAAATGAATCCACCGACATTGGCCGATGCCAAGAAGATTTTTAGTAAAATTAAGCAGCTTTCGGCTGAGGTATCTGGTGTTTTGGTTGTTTGCCCGCCAGCTACATATTTGAATGCCCTAGTTTCTTCATATAAAGGTAAGAAGATCATGTTTGGTGCTCAAGACGCTCATTGGCTAAATAATGGCTCAATGACGGGTTTTTTGAGTCCAACTATGGCTCAAAGTGCCGGTGCTAAGTATTTGATCGTTGGTCATTCTGAAAGACGAGCTCTTGCCGGTGAAACTCCTGAGATAATCGCTAAAAAAGTTTTAGCTGGTGTAGAAGCACAGTTGACTGTCATTTTATGTATTGGAGAAAAGGTGCGTGATCGCAACGCTGAATATCTTACCGTGATACGAGAAGATCTCCGGGAGTGCTTAAAAAAGATCGATAAGCGCATGATGGCTCATATGATGATTGCTTATGAACCAGTTTGGGCGATTGGTGGACGTGATGCGATGTCTCCGTCCGATATTCATGGGATGACCATTTATATTCGAAAAGTTTTGACCGAATTGTACGACAAACAAATTTCAGATGCGACTCAGATATTGTACGGCGGAGCTGTAAACGTAGATAACGTGGCTGATATAGTTAAGGACGGTGAGATTGACGGTTTATTGGTCGGTCGCGATAGCTTGATTCCGGAAAATATTATGCAGATCGTTGCTGTGGCGAACGGTAAATAAACATAAATGCCAAAAAATCTTTCTTTTAAGACTCTGCGGGATATCGGAAACATAACTGGCAAGCGGGTGCTTTTGCGTCTTGACCTAAACGTGGCTATTCAGAATGGTACCGTAACTGATGGTTTCCGCATTCAGCAGTCTCTCGAGACGGTGGAATTTCTGCGAAAAGCAGGCGCTAAGATCGTGGTGGTTGCTCATCTCGAAAATAAAGAACATCCGTCACTTGATATTGTTTGTAAATACGCGCAACAATTTTTCCCGTCGGTTTTTGTGAAGGACCCATGGAGCACGGAAGGGGCGGGGATCATCGAGGGGTTGGCCAACGGGCAGGTAGCTATCATTGAAAATATCCGCAATTGGGCTGGTGAAAAAAATAATGACGAAGCTTTTGCAAAACAATTAGCGGCGCTTGGAGATATTTATGTAAACGAAGCTTTTTCAGTGTCACACAGGGCCCATGCCTCGGTAGTTGGAGTGACCAAGTTTTTGCCCAGCTATGCGGGATTTACTTTTAAACGTGAGGTACAAAACCTCAGAAAAGCTTTTAATCCACCATTGCCGTATCTCTTTATTTTAGGTGGAGCAAAATTTGAGACAAAGGCACCGCTCATAAAAAAATTCCTGAAATTGGCAGACAATGTTTTTGTTGGCGGCGCTCTGGCTAACGATTTGTTTAAAGCCAAAGGGTATGAGATTGGGGTTTCGGTTTGTTCCGATAAGGATTTCGGTTTTACAGAAATGCTGAGTAATCCCAAGCTGATTTTGCCTACGGATGTTGTGGTTGAGACTGCCACTGAGCTTCGGGTCACCAAAAAACCTGATCAGGTTTTGCCTGGCGAAAAGATCTGGGATGCCGGAGAGCAGGCTATAAGCAATCTTTTACCTCTTATTAACAATGCCGGATTTATTTTATGGAACGGACCGCTTGGAATGTTTGAAAAAAATTATGTCGAAGGAACATTCGCCCTGGCAAAAGCGATTGCCGCGGCTGGGGATACACATAACGTACAAAGTATTGTCGGCGGGGGAGACACTTTGGCTTCCATTGAACAATTGAAGTTGTCCGACAAATTTACATTTATATCTACGGCCGGTGGCGCAATGCTGGATTTCTTGGCTAATGAAACTCTGCCTGGAATCGAAGCTCTAAAAAGCAGTTTATAGATTCGACTTTATTTTTTCGGCGTTCCATTCGAAGTCGTTCTTGTCGCCGTTGGTG
>DMQX01000039.1:2902-3296 GCA_003455555.1 Candidatus Tayloriibacteriota bacterium | reverse complement strand
GGATAATACCGAGGCTGTGGTTTTCGAGAACAAACTGCTTCAGCTCAACGAAAGTATAGAGTCGGAGATCAGAGAAAAGACAAAAAGTTTGGATAAAGCCAACAAGGAGCTGGTCAAAACTCTTGAATCGAAATCTGTGTTCATGACTGATGTGTCCCATGAGTTTCGGACCTCGCTCGCTATTATGCAAAGCAGTTTGGAACTCTTGTATAGATCGAAAGTGACCGAAAAGGCCGATTCGGAATTATTTAACAATATCTATATCGAGATCATCAGAGTGTCTACGGCTTTGAACAACGTAAGTCTGCTGAATAACGCAAAAACGAATTCTCAGAAGTTTTTTAAAAAATTTGATCTCGACCAAGTTATAAGCTTGATTAGCAAAGAATTGCAA
>DMQX01000039.1:440-2742 GCA_003455555.1 Candidatus Tayloriibacteriota bacterium | reverse complement strand
CAAATTATCGCGAAAACCAGCCTCATTTTGAAATGACTGGCAATAAAGAGGATATTGAAAAAATGCTTTTAAATTTGGTCAGAAACGCCATTACTTACAATAAATCTAACGGCTGGATAAATGTCTGGACGGAAGAATCGAAGGATGGACTCAACCTTAAAGTTCAAGACAGCGGAATTGGCATCCCGAAAGACCAGTTTTCGAACATCTTTGAACGGTTTTCTCGGATCGATAAGTCCAGGAGCCGAAATAAATATGATTCCGGTCTGGGTCTATCTATCTGCAAGTATGTAGCGGAGAGTCATGGTGGCAATATTTCCGTGGAAAGCAAAATCGGTGTTGGCAGCACCTTTACCGTTTATCTTCCATTAGATTCTCGAAAATAAATCAAGACACAGTAATAATTTGACAATCTGGACTTTTACTGTACGATTGTGTTCGGATTTGTTTGTCTCAAAGGCATGTTGCTTTTGAGGAGGTTTTGAAAAAACTATCCTACTAAGGAGTGGGTAATGCATACAACCGAAAGAAAGCCTAGGATCCTGATCGTTGATGACGACTTGGCGCATTTTAAAATGATGCGCGCGGTTCTCAAAGTAGAAGTTTATGATATTGTTTGTGCACATGACCTGGCGTCGGCCAAC
The DNA here is from genome assembly GCA_003455555.1 of Candidatus Tayloriibacteriota bacterium. Classification (GTDB taxonomy): domain Bacteria; phylum Patescibacteriota; class Minisyncoccia; order Phycocordibacterales; family UBA11359; genus UBA11359. The sequence goes on along the minus strand of DMQX01000039.1, from coordinate 2,098 downwards.
AAACTCGTTTTGGAGTCACTGGAGACGAATAACCGGTTTGACGTCGCTCTTGTCGATTATTACATCAGCGAGGAGGAACGCGGCGATGTGTTCGCGCACCGACTGATTAATATCGTTGGCGACATCAAAGTGGTGATTGCGACCAGCGATTTCGTTACGGCGGCGGAACTGACTGTCGACGTGGACGGCAAACTTATCAAAACGACGGACTGGCTTCACAGTCCTGACACTCTAGTCGAAAAGCTGGAAAGTTTGTTGGAGTGGAAAAGAAAGAGCCACTATTCCGTGTCCCATCAGATCAAGCGATGGATCGCTACGGAATCTATGGGGTTAGGCCTCATCGATCTCACATTTTTGACGGCGGAGATCATCGGAAAGAAGGGTAAGCACGGACGCATTGAAAAGATCATCGGCACTCGCCAGAGCGATCGGAGATCGGTCGTGACTGTGGTTTATCCGGAGCATCCTGGCGACGAAGTCATTCCGATCTCTGTTCATTCAACCATGGGTTGCACGCAAAGATGCAAAATGTGTGTCCATTGGCACAGTCATCGAGATGAAAATGGTTTAGTTGTGCCGTTCATTGGTCCGTTGACTGCAAATGAGATTGTCGCTCAGGTTTATCACTCTTTCAACAATAGCAGTAGGCTGTTGGAACTGTTTGAAGGGAATAAATCCAAGAAGACCATCAAGGTCAACTTTACCGGAGAGGGGGATGTGTTATGCGACAACCTTGATAACGCGGCAACAGCAATTCGCCGGTTGTCGAGTATCGAGTATCCGTGGATCTCTTCTTTCACCATCACCTCGGTCGGCCACGCTGACCGGCTTCGGGAATACCTCGACAAGTACATTGATCTGCCGAGGGTCACTCATTATTGGAGCGCCAATTCCTTGGATCCGGCTAAACGCGACTGGCTTATGCCCGCCTCGAAAGGCCAATCCTTGGAAGAACTGCGAGACCTACATCATGAGATATCCGTCAAAACAGGCCGGCCCGTGACGACTTCGTTCGCGCTATTCCCAGGAGTAAATGACCGGGATGAAGACGTCGCCTTGACAGCCGAGTTCTTTAAGGATTGGCTGGATGTCCCGATCAAACTGATGCCGGGCTGTCCTGGAAGTCTTAAAGGCTACCGCGATATAACCACGGCGGAAGTTAAAGCTTTCCAACGCAAGCTTTTCGCGGCCGGGCTCCGGAATGTTCGGTTTCGGAAAATTTACGGTACGTCTGCGTATGCTGGTTGTGGCACGACCCAGCCGGTATTCCTGGTAGGCTTGAGCAAACTTGGTCAGAGAGGTGTTGCTCGAAGGTATTAGACTTTTGTGAAAGACTCTAGTGGTGAGGTTGACGTAAGTCAGCCCCGCCACTTTTTTTACCATTGAATGTGATTGGCGGCACCGATGACCAAAGCGGCCGCGGCGAACGCAATCATTGAATAGCCTGAATAAAGATAGGTCAAGAATGTGGTCATGATATTTGCTTGCGCATTTTCAAGAAACAGATCAGCCCGTAAGGACCTTGTTTTGTCAGAAAGTGTGCATTAAGTTCTTCCATTTTTATGCCTTCTTTCTCTAAAATCTCTCGCGGAATCGCTGTTGAGTGGCCCGAGGCCAGCATGTTAGAGATATAGTCATAAAAATAATTTGTTTTTATC
>DMQX01000039.1:0-197 GCA_003455555.1 Candidatus Tayloriibacteriota bacterium | reverse complement strand
TTTGTTTTTATCATTTTGATGTTTTTTTATAATAATAAATTAAGCCGACAGTATGGAGTCGCCACATCTAATCGATTATTACACTGTTAATCTTAAATTTATCTTCGTCAGGTATGGTTCAGGTCAAGGCATAAATAATACACATGGACCAAAAATCAAAAGAACAAAAATTCACCGAAATCTATGACAAATATTTG
>DMQX01000070.1:370-5748 GCA_003455555.1 Candidatus Tayloriibacteriota bacterium | reverse complement strand
GTATAAGAGACAGACGCTATATTGCTTTTAAGAATTTCAGGATTCATGGTTTGTTCCTGGATGTTGACGGGTGTGTTCTGTGCTGTACCGTCGCCAAACCATGGTTCAGCCTGCAGCTCAGAAATATAAAAACTGTTGAAATTTTCGCCAAAGATATCGGCTTTGAGTCTATATGCTCCGGTTGGCATATAGGTGTAGTGCCAGACGGAATTATTTGGAGTTCTGACGATTCGATAAAGTGTCACGCCTAAAATGTCGCCAGTCCGTGAGGCGGTGAACCAGGTCGACAACTCTCCACTGTCTGTAATAATTATTTTGCGTGCCGGGTCCAATTGTTGAACCAAAGCCACTTCGTCTTTGACCGCGCTTTCATCATATCCGCTGCATTCGCCAAAGTTGAAGTTTATGAATGGCTCATTTTCAACTTGCCAAGATTCCAAAGTTGGATTTTTTGCGTACCGAGAAATAACCGCGGTTTCATAATTCAGCAGAGCTTTTTTTCGATCATTGAGTGAAAGTTTCTTTGCCCAATCCGGGAAATAACACTCGGGCCAACGTGGTTGCTTTTGCCCTATCACCAAAACCACTTTAACGTTGTGTTTGGCGGCTTCGTTTAACATGTAGTCAACATTCTGGAAAGTATATTTTCCTTGGTCTGCCTCAACCTCGGTCCAGGGTGCGGGGATCCGCAAATACTTTGGCTTAAGGTCGTTCAAAATAGCCTGATAGGTTTCTTTCCAGTCTAAACCCAAGGAAGTAGCAAAAGCCGGACTAAAACTCACACCGAACGAGACATCGTAGTGTTTGAAAGAAAAAAGCCAAAGCGTGCTATAGCCTAAAACGACGATAATAAAAAGGGTCAGAATTAAATAAAGGACTGTTTTTTTAATTGTATGCCACATATCATTTCAAAAATAATAAACCGGAAGCGGCGAGCAGTATTGCGATGACCTGTATTAGAACCTCTTTCTTAGTAAAATATTCGTAAAATACTTTCGGTCTGAATTTGGTCAGTAAATAAATAAAGATAAACATTAGGACGTATTGAACGCCGGCCAAAGCGTTGACGATAGTCACGTTACCGATGGCGATGGCATATTGGATCGCCAGAACACCGACGATGCTGAGTATCTTGTCGCTGAGGACGATACCGAAAGTATGACTTTTTTCTGCTGCTGCGGTTTTTGGTTCGACGGATCCTTTTTTGCTGAAAATACTTCGACGCAGATTCGGCACGAGCAGGATTACTAGACCAACCAAACCGATCGTGCTTTTGGTCCAGATCAAACCGCTGACAAAAGGGTATAGGTCATAAATATATTTGGCGGAGACGTGGGAAAGGGCATACAGAACACCTGAAAGCATGGCCCAAATAAAGCCGATATGGAAACCGTTGTGCTCGCGACTTTTTTCAAAAGAAATGAGCAGGCTGGAGATCACTAAGAGGGCCAGACCGATCTCTTGGAAGCCGTTCAAACTACCCTTAAGTATTAAGAAAGAAAAAAAATAAGTGGCTAGAGCGGTAATGGCACCGATGAAAGGCGAGATGTGACTAGTCTCGCCGTGTTTGAAGGCAATAAAACTTGCCCATAAAGCAAACCCAAAAGCTAGACCCGATACAGTTGCCCATAATATATTTGCTGCGGATGGAATGCTAAAAAAAGGTGACAGTAGAAATAAAGGAATAAAAAATATCGTTGAATAAAAAGCGTAGACTGCCGGGTTTTTGAGGGTCTTGGTTAAGATTGATTTATCCAATATAAATACGACCGCCAAAATAGCGTATCCGAATAAAGCTAGGGCAAATGAGTTGGTCATATGAAACTGTTATTGGCAGGATCAGGAATCTTTCCGTGAAGGACTAGTTCCTCGATTTGTTTGTGTGAGGGTACCAACGGCGCGTTGAGGAATCCTCGAGCGGCCGCTTCGGCCAGCCAACCGGAACTGAGCCAATCAGCTAGCCACTCAGCCGTGAATTTTGGATCGTATTGCTCAAATCCTGCGCCAACCATGTGCAGCCAGGCTTTGTTGCACTCTTCCTGAGAACCAAGCGGAGGAGTCATGATTATAGGAATACCGAGTCCGACATAGAATGAAAGTTCGCTCGGTTTAGTCCAGAGCACATCGGTTTCGCATAACGCTTGGTTGAATTCGGTGAAGTATTCGAATTTATCCGGGCGATAAATAATACTAACACCTCGGTCTCGGTAGGCCTCGAGTCCAAGTTTTTTTATGGATCGCTCAAATTTGCTCAGTATTCTTTTTGAGGCGCCGGCTACAAGATTGACTCTGATTGTGCCTTTTGTGATTTGGGTTTTCAACGAGTTCAATATATCAACGCCAGTTTTCCATTGTGCGCCGGCGCCTCCAACCGCGAAAGTTATGGTCAGAGGTTTTTCTTCTGTGGTGGCTTGGTTTTTGGTTTTAAAGCTGGCAAAATCCTGGTGTTTTTTTCGGTAAACCCCAAAAGGGTCAAGTTTGATTATTCTTCTGTAAAGCGAAGAACTTAGGGTTGCGTCGTCCGGAATCGGAAAACCAGTCAGCACAATTTTTTCCGGTTGGACACCGTAGAGTTCAAGTCTTTCTTTGGCGCGCATGGTTGGAGCTAAATAGATTATGCGGCTTTTTTCCGGGTGAAGTGGTGCCCAAGCCCTCGACACATCAGTGTCCGTGCACAAGCAATATATCTCACCTTTGTAACCGTGCTCTTCGGCAAAAAAAGCCGGGATCGGAAACGTGCAAATTAGCGGCAAAGGTTTTTTATTGAAAACTTCTATCAGATGTCGGCCCATGCCATGCTTGATCATTCGATATATTTGTTTGGTTTGCATCGTCGGCTTGGACATGTCGTGTTTTGGATAGAAGGGTTCGATCCGCTGAAAATAATCCATCATGCGAAACATTCTTTTACCGAGCAGAGGGAAGCCATTCATGCGCGAAACAAATTCATAAGTTCGCTGGGTCAGGCTCCATTTTGATTTGTCGCTGTTTGGAATGCCAGGATAATTGTTAGCCGAAATGATCATCGGCTTGTCTATGTTCCATTCATCTGGAGTACCAGTGAAATTTAAAAGTGGGAAGGCGGCTCTCTGATGACCGTAGCCCATATCAACTGCAACAACGTAGGCTTTTTGATAATTTTCTTTCATGGTTTTATTGTATCACGTAATATTATTCGATCTCCAAATAATTATTTTTGCAGATTTGCTCGTAAAATCTTGCTGATTGTCGGACCTCTCGCTCCAAAGTTTCGTAATTGATTTTTATAAGTCCGAATTTTGGCCAAAAACCCTGATGCCATTCAAAATTGTCGGTCAGAGACCAGTGGAGGTATCCTTTGACGTCTACACCTTCATCAATAGCTTGATGGATCGCCATAAGACTTTCGGTGATGAACCATTTTCTATGTGAATCTTCAGCATCCGCCAATCCATTTTCTGTTATGTATATCGGTTTGTCGTATTTTTTAAGTTCCCTAAGAGTAAACAATATTTTTTCTGGATGGAGATGCCAGTTCACATCGGATCTTTTTTGGGCAAGATTTTTTTGTCTGCCAAAGTGAATTCTGGAATGAAAATAATAATTGAGTCCAATGAAATCGATCTTGTACCTAGTTTGTCTGATCAGTCTGTCGTTGCGCCACCAAGAATATAATTTTACCAGGATCCTGTCTATGAAAGTTACTGGCTCGTATGAAGACAGGTTAAAGGCTATGCTGACTTGGCTTTTAGGATTTATTTTTTTGATCACGTCATATGCTTCGTTATGGGCATTCTTTAAATGACGCAGAGCTTTAATGTAGGAGAACAAGTTTTTTTTCTGAGGCGGCCAGACACCTCCCAAATAGGCCATAAATGAATAGATCTCAGGCTCATTAAGCGTCAGCCAAAATTTCACTTCCGGCAGTTCGGTGACCATTTTTTCTACGAAACGCTTGAAGTAAAAAATTATTTCTTTCGATTCCCATCCGCCTTTATTTGCCAGCCAGATCGGTATCGGCCAGTGCCATAGCGTGACGAATGGTTCAATATTAAGTTTGCGCAAAGTTGCGATAACCTCTTTATAATGGTCAATTTCTTTCTGGTCAAAAGATCCTTCAGCCGGTTCTATACGCGACCATTCGAGAGAAATTCTTGTGGCGTTGTGTCCAAGCGAACTGGCGAGCGTGAAATCCTCTTTAAATAAATTGTAGTGATCCGCTGATCGACCGGAAATAAAATTTTCCAGTTTATGCTCCCTGGTAAGGTTGTGCGAATGCAGATGAACGGTTCTTTTTTGGGACTTTTCCCAAACGGTCCAGTCGTTTATGGTGTTTCCTTCGACCTGATGACTCGAGCTGGAGGCACCCCATAGAAAACCCTTTGGGAATATCAGTTTTTTCATGGCTTTATTATACTGCAAATGTGAACATTTTCATTCTCATTCAAAATATGTTAAACTGCCCCCATTAAAAATAAAGGTTTAAAAACCCAAAAAAAATATTATGCCGATCATCAAAGACATCAAGGGCCGAGAAATTCTGGATTCCCGCGGAAATCCGACGGTTGAAGTGGATCTAACTTTGTCAGATGGGTCATTCGGCCGTGCGGCTGTACCATCCGGCGCATCAACTGGTTCACACGAAGCTGTTGAACTCCGAGATGATGACAAAAAACGCTATGGCGGAAAAGGTGTACTCAAAGCGGTGGACAATGTGAATCTGGTTATTCGCAAAGCTCTCAAAGGCAAAGAATTCAATCAGCGATCTCTTGATAATGCGATGATTGCACTCGACGGAACAGAAAACAAAGGCAAGCTCGGCGCCAATGCTATTCTAGGTGTCTCGTTAGCTTTCTCCCATGCAGCCGCAAAATCTGCCAAGAAACCTCTCTACAAATATTTCAAGGATATTTCCAAAACTTCAGAAATGCGTATGCCGGTGCCGATGATGAACATTTTGAATGGTGGCAAGCACGCTCTCAATTCAACAGACCTCCAGGAATTTATGATCATGCCGGTTGGTGCGCCTTCTTTTAAAGAGGCTTTGCGATATGGTGCGGAAGTTTTCCACACTCTCAAGAAAATTTTGGTTGCGCGAGGACTCAATACTTCGGTTGGGGATGAGGGTGGCTATGCTCCATCACTTCCATCGAACGAAGCGGCTATCCAGATAATTTTGGAAGCGATCGAAAAGGCGGGATACAAAGCTGGCAAAGATATTTTCATCGCGATCGATGCCGCTGCTTCAGAACTTTACAAAGACGGTAAATATCACCTAGCTACAGAAAAGCGAGTGCTTTCAAGTGAAGAGATGGTTCAATTTTACGCTGAGTGGGTTGAGAAATATCCGATCATTTCCATCGAAGACGGCTGCGCCGAGGACGACTGGGACGGCTGGA
>DMQX01000070.1:0-203 GCA_003455555.1 Candidatus Tayloriibacteriota bacterium | reverse complement strand
GATCATTTCCATCGAAGACGGCTTGGCCGAAGATGATTGGGCTGGTTACAAGTTGATGACCCAGAAGATCGGTAAGAAAACTCAGATCGTCGGGGATGATTTATTTGTAACGAACATTAAACGATTGGAAAGGGGAATTAAGGAGAAGTCCGGCAACTCAATTCTGATCAAACTTAATCAGATTGGTACAGTTTCTGAAACTA
>DMQX01000041.1 GCA_003455555.1 Candidatus Tayloriibacteriota bacterium | reverse complement strand
TGGTGGAGGTGGCTCCTCGCCGACTCCACCAAAAGACACGGCCACTGCAGCTTTTAGTGGAATAGCTTTCCCTGGTAGCGCCATAACGCTTTTGAAAGATTCATTCCCTGCAGGCACCACGGTGGCCGGTCCTGACGCAAAGTTTCAGATCTCACTTGGTGGCTTGTCGGTCGGCACCTATTCATTCAGTTTGGTGGCAAGGGACAAAGATAATCTCAGTTCAAATACCCAGTCCTTTACTGTAAGTCTGACCGCTGCGGTTATCACTAACATCAGCGGCGTATATTTCCCGCTGACACTATCGACGGACAAAACGCAGGTGAAGCAAGGTGACCCTATCATAGTTTTTGGGCAAGCCGCTCCGGATTCGCAGGTCAATTTGTCGATCCATTCTCAGAATGCTATTGCAGCTACAACGTCTGCTGATACAAAAGGTGTCTATTTTTATGAAGCTGATACGACGTTTTTGGAGCAAGGAAATCATAATGTATCATCTCGCTCGGTCAGCGCTGATTCGGTCAGTCCCTTAAGTAGTTTGGTGAATTTTATTGTTGGTACAAAGAATGAGCTTCGTTCGGCAGTAGCTGTCAACGCACTTTATAATATTGCGGATGTTAACCAAGACGGCAAAGTCGATATCGTCGACTTTTCGATATTGGCTTTCTGGTATAAAAAATTGTCACCGCCGGCTCGTTACGACCTGAATAAAGACAATAAAGTCGATCTTGTTGATTTGAGTATCGTCGCTTACAATTGGACAGGCTAAAATGATCAAAAAAAATATATTACTCATAATATTTGCGTTCGGGTTTATTTTCACACCTTCTTTTACTTTTGCCGCGAGGATATTTTTTGATCCTTCGGTGTCCGAAGTCGATATTCATGAAATGTTCAAAGTCAGTGTTTTGGTCGACACTGAAGGGGAAACAATAAATAGCGTTGAATCAACCCTTAATTTTCCAAAGGATATCTTAAGATTAGATAGGATCGAGGACGGTGGTTCTTTTATCACGCTTTGGCTGGAAAAGCCGACGGAAAATGACGGCTCGGTGCATTCGTCGGGTATCGTACCGCGCGGTTTCAGTGGCTTGATTCAGGCTCTGGATTATCCGAAACTTTATGCCGGTACACTAATGACCTTGGTGTTTGACCCCATCAAGTCGGGGACTGGAACGATTGGTGTAACGGGAGCTCGGGTCTTACTCAATGATGGGGCGGGTTCTGAGGCAAAACTTGCAACCGACTCATTTCAGTTCAACGTCACAAAGAACGTTGCTTCAAAATCATTGTCTTCAGACGATAATGTACCTCCGGATTTCACCGTGGCTGAAGTTCAAGATGAGCCGGCACTAGGCGGACTTGTTGTCATATTTGCCGCCAACGATAAAGAGTCCGGAATTGATCATTATGAGTTGCAAAAAAACGGCAGCTGGATAACGATTAGCAGCCCATATCCCGTTTCAAGTGGCACTTCAGAGTTAGTGCTTAAAGCTGTCGATCGGGCCGGTAATGAAAGAATTCAGGTGCTAGAAGTGCCAAAAAATCTACAAACAAGCCATTGGTATACAAGCCCTGTCGCCACAACGTTTGAACTATTGTTTATTTTGGTTTTGATCTCGATCTTTGTGGTTGTGTATGGCAAACGGCGCCAAAAATAGTATACTTAAGCTATTATGAAGGTTAGCAAATTGCTCTTTTTTTGGTCAGCTTTAATTTTGATTTGCTTTTTTGGTGTCGGTTTTAAAACTGCTTCGGCTGCCAGCTTGTCGATCGCTCCAAGCTCCGGTAGTTTTTCAGAAAGTTCCACTTTGCCGATTAAAATAATGGTTTCGAGTCCGGAGCAGCCGATTAACGCTGTTTCCGGCGTTTTTTCGTTTCCGGCGGACAAATTTTCAGTCGTTACGATTTCCAAAGCCGGCTCGACCATTAATTTTTGGGCTACAGATCCAGCGTATTCCAATAGTAATGGAACCGTAAATTTTGAGGGCATAATTTTAAATCCTGGGTTTCAAGGTTCAAGTGGCGTAATCTTAACGGTGTATCTCAGACCAAAGTTCGTGGGCGTTGCGTCTTTTGATTTCAAAAATGTCTCGATATTGGCAAATGACGGAAAGGGCACAGACGTGACCAGTGGTATTTCGGGCGGCACGGTTTCCATCACGGCACCTGTTGAAACTAAGCCGGCTGAGAGTAAACCGACGCAAGCGGAACCAGTCGCGACCTCATCACCAAATTCGGAACCTGTGTCGCGTGGTTTGAGGGCGGCTGAGATTTTTGCTGGCACCAAGTACGGCGCTCCGGCGATCATTGGTTCTTCAGAGCACGCTCAGTCCCAAGTTTTGTTGACCTTCAATGCTTTGGACGGCACGAAGATCTTCATCAATGGTGATGCGGATGAGACCGGCAGTTTTTCAATCTTGGTCCCGAATACCTTGAAACGCGGTTCTTATAGGGTTTCGGCTACTATGATAAATACTGACGGGACAAGCAGTGTTCCGTCGAATGAAATCTCGATCCAGGTTGGAAATATTTTCTCCGATGTTCCATGGCAGATCTGGGTAATGATTGCGTTGCTCGTGCTCTTGGTTATATATTTGCTCTTGAGGATTTTGTTCCATTTC
>DMQX01000048.1 GCA_003455555.1 Candidatus Tayloriibacteriota bacterium | reverse complement strand
TGTATAAGAGACAGATCTCAAAACTGCCTCAAAACCCCACTTTTTGCGAACTGCGGAGAGAGCGAGATTCGAACTCGCGGAACCCGTAAAGGTTCGACAGTTTAGTAAACTGTTGGTTTAAGCCACTCACCAATCTCTCCTTATATTTATTCCTTAACCAGGTGCTTAGTGTACCCTAGCTTAACCAATTTTTCAAAGGCATCCCACACTTCCTTGGGAATCTCTTGCGGGACGATAAAACCTTTTTCGGCATAGATTTTTATGCGCTGCATATCACCTACGAGTACATGAATTTTTTGATCTTTGGGCCTATCTTCAAGGTCATATTTTTCGAATGGTATTTGCGGAGAAGTTACAATAACCTCAACCTCAGGTATGTATTTCTTAAAAGTCGCGTACGAACGCCTTTCCATATAAGGTTTCTGAACCAAAATAACCCGCTTTGGATTGACGCCCTTGTTTTCAAGCAAAGTTTTTGTAAAAACAATGTTTTCTCCGGTGTTGGTTGATTTGTTTTCAAGCAAGATTTTTTCTTTTGGTACACCCATCCGGATTGCTGCCTCCGCAAAGATTTCCGCTTCCGGCTTTTGCCAATCTTTCGTTAGCCTACCAAAGCCACCTGAGAAAACCAAGAGCGGCGCCCAGCCCGCCAGATAGAGCTCCGCAGCATAATCAGCCACACGCACATCATGACTTCCAAGAACCAGAATTAGATCGGCTTTTTCAAGCTTGTGATGCATCAATTGGTAGTCCCAAATGATCTTTGCTAATTGATTATCGCGTTCCATACTTATTTTTCTTGGCGGTGTAGTCGGGTTAGGTACCCGTGAGTACAAGCCCAGTGAGGGTATTTTAGCACTTTTTCCGCTGACTCGCTGAGGTACGTGGGTCGCTATTCTATTTTCACAAAATGATACAAATGGTACACCGTGTAATAAAACAAAAACCATTAAAGATACGCGTAATATTAAAAAACTCGAGTCTTTAATTTTGCTCTGATTCATTTACTATAAAGATATACAAAAAAGGCCTGCTTTTCAGCAGACCTTGTAACGCGATTAAATTTTTTCTTGAACCTTCCGCTCCACTTCCTCTTTAATTCCAGCCAGATCTTTGGCTGAGATCTCCTCTTTTTGCCTTAAACTTGTGATTATCAGCCGACGTCCGGCACAGCACGTACTGTGTACGATATGCAGACCGGTGTTCTTGCTTATCCGGCATACCACTTCAACTTCCCGGACCAGTATCTCCAACTGTTTGTCCTCATCTTTATTTTCAGAGAATCGGACGTAAACAGTTTTACTGCCACATTGACGGGGAAAGACGATCACATTACACCTCCTTAAAAGAACTCCTTAAAGCTGCAGCGCCCAATAAGTCGGATTAAGATTTTTGCCGTCATGCATTGAGATCTCAGTAAATCCAAGCTTTTCATAAAAATGCCTGGCACGATACGCCTGTTTATCTATGCGTAAAGTTATGCACGACAGACCATGATCTTTTACAACTTCAATTAACTTTCGTGTGAGACTCTTTGCTATGCCGAGACCGCGGTATTCCATATCGACACCAAGTTCGTCGATGTAATACACGCGTGGGGTCCTCTTAAACAGGCTGTTTAATAAACCACATCCTGCGAGTGTCCGCATCTCTAAAATATTCACCGAATACCCATACGTAAATCCCACAACTCTCTGGCCACGACTTGATACCTGGAATTCAGCCCAGTCAACGAATTCTTCAGGCACATTGGCTAAACTGAAGACGCAGTTTACCAATGCCACAATAGCTTCACCGTGAGGCCTCGTTAGCTCCTCCGATATCTGGCGTCCAACATTTGTTGGATACCAAAAATTTTCATTCCAAGGCGGCTCCTTCCGGATATCGCAATACAACTTGGTCCAAGTTGACCAGGTATCAGAGGAAAACTTTTGCATGTCTACATGCATAATAGACAGACCTTTCATACCGACCCTTTCTAAAAAGAACAGACAGTTACTACCAACACGCACGTGCGGGCAGTAGACTATCTCCAACAAGAGTTGGGATAGTTTTATTTATTGGCGCCAAGGAAAGAAGAAAAAATGTTTTAAAGGCTTTTTCATATTTATTCATTAGCTGATTTAGGCAAAACAAAAACCACCCCTCACTTGAAGGGTGGTTTTGTCTGAAGTAAAAACTTTTACTTAATTAGTTGCAGACTGCCAATAACCCCCTTCTTGTGAAAGGTGGCTGATATGCCAGTTATTAAACTGATTGACTGTCTGAGTCATATTGATACACTACCATATTAAAAATATTTGACAAGTTTAGCGGGCCGACTCGAGCTAGAACCGTGGTCGGTCAAGCCCTGTTTGACGGTTTTACTTAATTTCATTTTACCATATCGACGCGACTTGAGCGAAATAAAAAGTGACAAAAGTGACACAACTTGAGGTATAAAGGTTACAGCTAACTGTCACTTTTTCATTAGACTTTTTAGTTCAGATAAAGCCTCTGGTAGCTTCGTAAAACCGTCCTCTGCAGTGATATGACCTGCATTTGGCATAACTATACCTTTAGTCATTATTTGAGCAAATTTAGCCTTGTTTTCCTCGAAACAATCATACGGGTCGTTCTCGGAAATGATCAGAGTTGATTTTGGAAGTACAGTCTTTACCCTGTCTCTTATAATGGGTGTTTCAATCCAAGGTCTTGCTATTTCTTTCGTCTCTTCGTCCTCAAAATTTTTAAGGTTAAACCAACCCGCAACAAAAACAGCACCACCTATAGTCTCAAGGGTTTTGAAACGGTGTGAATCCAAGTAACGGAGTATTGTCTGGCAACCAATACTGTGACCAACAAAATATGTGTCTTTGTCGGGTACGCCGACAACTTCCGCAAGTTTGCCAACCCATTTTTCTATAATAGGAGTATCTATATCCGGCATTTCAGGTACAAGGACTTCATGTCCAAGTTTTTCCAACTCTGACTTAAGCCATGGTCGCCAGTCTCCGTCGGCTCCAGCCATCCACTGATGTACTATGG
>DMQX01000093.1 GCA_003455555.1 Candidatus Tayloriibacteriota bacterium | reverse complement strand
CAAGTAGGCTGTTGATAACTCAGATTATTTTTGCTTGAGGCAGATATAATTTGGTTATGAATCCAGGACCTAAACCCAAAGGCCAAATCCAAATTAAGTGGTCATCAGAATTTTCTTACGCAATCGGTTTGATCACGGCTGACGGATGTCTTTCAAAAGATGGAAGACATATTTCAGTGACTTCTGTAGACAAAGACCAGATTGAAGCTTTTAAGAAGTGTCTTGGATTGAAGACGATGACAAGTATAAAATTTTCTGGCAATGGTAATTTGGCATATCATACCCAGTTTGGGGATGTTTTATTTTATAGGTTTCTATTAAGTATCGGATTGACTCCTAAAAAATCACTCACACTCGGAGAAATTAAAATTCCAGACAAATATTTCCTCGATTTTTTTAGAGGTTATTTTGATGGGGACGGTTCAAGTTATTCATACTATGATTTGAAATATAAAAATAGCTTTCGTTTTTATTTGTCATTTACGTCCGGTAGTATAAATTATTTGATTTGGCTCAGAAGAAAAACTTTTGAATTGATGAACGTAAAGGGCTACTTCAGTTACAATTGTAACAACTCATACGTTCAATTAAAGTATGCAAAGAAGGAAGCTGTTCTAATTTCAAAAAAGATGTATTATTGCAGTAGTCTGCCATTTTTGGGTAGAAAACATGATAAAATCAAGCAATCGCTGCGTATAATCGAAAAATGCCGAAGTGGCGAAATTGGCAGACGCGCTACGTTCAGGTCGTAGTGAGGGTAACCTCTTAAGGGTTCAAGTCCCTTCTTCGGCACTTTTATGGACTACATTTCATATTTTAAGGGTAAGAAGATAACTGTTATGGGCCTCGGTCTTTTGGGCCGAGGTTTGGGTGTTGTGAAATTTTTGTCGGATTGTGGGGCGGAACTGGTCGTGACTGATCTAAAAACCAAGGAGCAACTGGCGCCAAGTCTGGCTGAGCTGGCATCTTTTAAAAATATTTCTTTTGTTTTAGGCGAGCATCGCTTGCAGGATTTTCGCGATAGGGATCTGGTTATCAAAGCTGCGGGGGTGCCACTTGATTCTGTTTATGTTGCTGAAGCGCGTGCGCATGATATACCGGTAAAAATGGAATCATCACTTTTCGCGTCGTTGACTCCAGCGACTTTGATCGGGGTCACGGGCACGCGCGGCAAGTCCACAACCACGCATTTTATTTTCGAGTCACTACAAAAGTATTATAAAAAAGGCAACGTTTTTTTAGGAGGAAATATTCGAGGTTTGGCGACCTTGCCCCTCATCAAAGAAGCGAAGGAAAACGATTTGGTCGTACTCGAACTTGATTCTTGGCAATTGCAGGGTTTTGGTGAAGAAAAAATTAGTCCACACATCGCGGTTTTTACGAATTTTTTGTCTGACCATTTAAATTATTACATGCGCGGCGGCCATTCTGAAGCGCATGCTATGGAATTGTATTTTGCTGATAAAGCTAATATTTTTAGACATCAAAATAAGTCTGATTATCTGGTCGTTTCGGCGGAGGTTGCCCATAACATTGTAAAAAAATATCCTTTGTTGCAGTCCGAAATTATTACGGTGCATCCCAACGACTTGCCGAAAGATTGGCAATTGGAGATCCCGGGAGAGCACAACAGAGAGAATATCGCCCTTGGCGCGGCGGTTTTGCGGATCGTTGGCTGTACAGAGGATGAGATCAAGGAATGTGCGCAGGAATTTAAAGGTGTGCCAGGCCGTCTCGAATTGGTTGGTGAAAAAAACGGCGTCAAGATTTATAATGATACAAATTCGACTACACCTGAGGCAGCTGTGGCCGCGCTTGAGGCTGTCGGTGATACGTCCAAGAAAAATATTGTTTTGATTATGGGTGGGGCAGACAAGCAACTTGATATGACTAAATTGCTTAAACTATTGCCGGACTATTGCCGGGCTGTTGTTTTGTTATCGGGCACTGGCACTGAAACTGTGAGTGCGGAAATCAAAGAAAGCAACCCGCAAACGATTGAAGTTGGCAGTTTGTCTGACGCGGTCGACAAAGCTTTTGCGGTCGCGAAGGTTGGCGACGTACTGCTCTTTAGTCCAGCTTTTGCTTCCTTCGGACTTTTCCAGAATGAATATGACCGAGGCGATCAATTCAATGTTTTAATAAAAAAACTTTAGTATGTTAAATATGCCAGAAATTATTGAGGCCAAAAAAATACACTTCATCGGCATTGGTGGCATAGGTGTTTCAGCCATGGCACGCATGATGTTGCACGAAGGTAAACAGGTTTCAGGCTCGGACCGCAGCCAATCCGAAATAACCGAAATGTTGGAGGCTAAGGGTATCATCGTTAGTTACGAACAGAAGGCTGAGAATATTGTGGCCGGTACTGATTTGGTTGTTTATACGGTCGCGGTGACCGACGAGAATCCTGAACTGGCACAAGCTAAAAAAATGGGCATAAATACTTTGACCTATCCGGAATTCCTTGGCTTGGTCTCGAAAGGCAAATATACGATCGCGGTTTCCGGAACTCATGGCAAAACCACTACGACCGCAATGATTGCTAAAATTTTGATCGATGCAGGACTTGACCCGACCGTCATTGTGGGCAGTTTGATCAAGGATGAATATGGTGATAGGACAAATTATATTCCGGGCAAAAGCAAATATTTGGTAATTGAAGCCTGTGAATACAAACGCTCGTTTTTGCAGTATCATCCGCAAATTTTAGTTATTACAAATATTGATAATGATCATTTGGATTATTACAAAGATCTTGCGGATATTCAGAGTGCTTTTGCCGAACTGGCTGAACGCATTCCGCAGGACGGCTTTATTGTGACGGACAAAATAAATCCAGCCGTTGCGCCGGTACTCCAAAAAGTTGAGGCAAAAGTGTTGAACTATACTTTATATAATAATTTGCCGATGGTGTTAAAGGTGCCTGGCTTGCATAACAAAAAAAATGCCGCCGCCGCGTTTACGGTGGCCATAGCGCTGGGTGTGGACCCGAAAGTGGCCCAAGGAGCACTCGAGTCTTTTGCCGGCACCTGGCGACGATTTGAATATAAAGGCGAAACCGGAAATGGAGCGCGGGTTTATGATGATTACGGGCACCATCCGACCGAGATCAGAGCTACTCTTCAAGGGGCTCGGGAACTGTATCCACGCGAACGCCTGATAGTCGCTTTCCAACCTCACTTATATAGCCGGACGAAGTCGTTAATGGATGATTTTTCGACGGCCTTTGAGCAAGCGGACGAAGTTATTTTTGGACCAATCTACGCAGCTCGCGAAATCGATGACGGCACGGTCTCTTCGGAAATTTTGGCTGCAAAAATAGCGGAACATGGTTCTTATGCTAAGGCTTTTAAAACTTTAGCCGAAACTGAAAAATATTTGGCTGGGAACAATAAAAAAGGCGATGTGATCGTGGTTATGGGTGCGGGAGATATTTACAAAATCGCGGAAAATATTGTAGTGGTCTAGAAACTTGTCAGAAAATCGGATTGTTCATATAATTGAGTCAAATAATCTTGCAGATTTATGCGTAAAAACAGAGTAATAATAATTTTGGGAATCCTGCTATTTTTCATGCCCGATCTCGGGTTTACACCTTCGACCAAGGTTTTCCTGATCAAGTTGCTGGCGGCCGTGGTTGTAATCTTGGCTTTTATCGTGGAGCGCAAAGGGATATTGCCTATGTGGTTGCAAAAGAAAAATACGGTCACACCGGTGGCTCAAACTTATGTTGAGCATAACGGTGTAGCGGCAGTTACAGTTACGGTTGCGGTCAACGACGCACAAAAAGCTTAATGTAGGTGGATAACTTTTATTGTTGAGTAGCGGTGAATGCCGTATATTTAAGATAGTATCAATAACTATCTTTTTTATGATTGATGATTTGCAACCTATAAATAATGGGTCCCAACCGGCGCCAGTGCCTTCACCTGTAACTCCAGCTCCAATTCAAACTACTGTAGCGACTCCATCTTTTGTGTCCACCCCACCTGTGGTGCCAATCCCGCAAGCTACGGTGCCTCAGGTCAGTCCTCTCAGGCAGTCAGGGGTAGTCCAAGCGATGCCTATAGTGTCTAACTATGTTGTTCCACGCAAGAACGGGTTGAAATATGTCGCACTTATAATCTTGCTCTTTTTGGCGCTCGGCGGAGGCTATGTTTTTGCCGCAAAATATAATTTTGTGCCGAATATTTTACCTAGACTTTTACCTTTTGCTCAGTCTGCCTACACTCCCCAAACATTCTTTTCATCGATACTCGCAAAATCTGCGGGGATAACGTCCTCGGCCTACAAAGCAACGTTCAGTCTGGATGTGGGTAATCGGGATATAGATGCCAAACCTTTTCAAGTGGTAGTAACTAACGAAGCGGCGATCCGCGAGCAATATCAAAATGATTCCCAGAGAGCTCAGGACATTTCCTCGATCCTGTCATTGTTTCCAAGAATCAGTACTTATGATAATAAGTTAAAAAAGTATATTGTTGTTCCGGTAATATATCCGGCAACTTTGCAAAAAGCTGTGGCTAACGTTGTGAAGAATAATCAGTACTATAGAAACACATCCATAACTGATCCTTCTACCGAAAAAGAGTATGTGTATAAAAGCACTGAAGGTGGGAATAACTTTAATTTGACCTTGACCTTTGAGACTGATGACGCCATAAAGGCAATTAGAAGATCCAACCCTGTAGCTACGACGACTATGATAAACGGCAAGACCGTTACTTTTACCAAAGACAGCCAAACTTATTTCTATCTGCCGACCGAACCGCCAAAACCGATTCTGGTCCAACTAGGAGAAATGATGCGTTCCTTGCCCGCCGATGTAAAAGTTTCTTTCGACGCTGGTGCGCAGGCGGATTTTACGAATATCTCTACTATGGCAAATTGGCTCGCTCAATTTAATGCCGAAGGATCTTTTGGTGATCTGAGTTATAAGGTAAATGCCGAGGCTCGCAAGAAGGATTCTAACTATTATGTCCGCATCAACAATATTCCCTGTCTCTTATACACATCTGACGCTGCCGACGAT
>DMQX01000050.1 GCA_003455555.1 Candidatus Tayloriibacteriota bacterium | reverse complement strand
CGAGATGCTCAGGAGTCTCGTGGGCTCGGAGATGTGTATAAGAGACAGGAAATTATGTCGGTCATTTTTGGCTCGGCTACGAAGGTGCCAAGTTCCAAACGGGACACATCCAACAAAGTGTTGACCAGATCAACCATCCGGCGAGTACCCTGATATATCTCTCCGAGGTACCGCCGCTGATCCGCACTGACTTTACCGACGTCGTTGCTTAGAAGCATTTCGGTGTACCAGCTGATAGTGGTCAGAGGCGTGCGTAGCTGATGTGAGGCTAAAGAGATAAACTCCGTTTTGGCCTTATCAATACCTTTTTCCTTAGTAATATCTCTAAAAGTTTCCACGAGACCAATAATCTTATTTTCCAAAACAATTGGCGTCACAATACTGCTGGCAGGAAATCTGGTTTTATCTTTGCGAATATAATAAAACGGTTTAGTCAGATCGGCAATAACATTTTCGCCGGACAACACCTGAGTCAAAATTCTTTCGTTGAAAAGTACCACATTGCCTTTTTCATCCTCTCTCGGTACAACTTCAACGATGTATTTACCCAAAACCTCCTGCATCTTCCAGCCGACCATTTTTTCAAAGGCCTGATTGACGTAGGTCACTTTCCCTTCTTTATTGACAACCACCATACCGTCGCCAATACTGGCCAGAATCGCCTCATCTTTGGCTTTGGCCCGTTCAATCTTAATAGTACGTTCTCTGACCTTTTTTTCAAGAGTTTCGTGGACACTTTTCAACTTGTTCGCCGTCACCACCAGTTTACGGCGCACGGTCTCTTTTTCTCTTGCGATAACGGCCAATTGTTTAGCCTTCAGACTCAGTTTTTTTGCGATTATGACAAGTTTACGTCGAACAACCTCCTTTTCTCTGGCTAGAATTTTAAGTTTTAAAGCGTTTTGTTTAGGCATGATCCTGTTTTCTGAAGATGTTTTCAATTTTTTTCACAACGTCATGAATCTTCCAATCAGATTTGATCAAGTTTTCAAGTGGGCCATAAGCAATAACACCTTCCACGATCTGTTCGCTGGTACTGCTCAAATTTGTCAAAAGAATTACCGGAACATTTGCCCCCCACTTGTCTTGCCGAATCATTTTGAGCGCTGACATACCATCCATTTCTGGCATAATTTGGTCGAGCAATATAATGTCTGGATGCTTTGCAAGTGCCATTTCTAGGCCATCTTTACCGTTTTTTGCTTCTAACACAAAAAACTTTTTTAGACGAAGTACGTCGCCGATAGCTTCACGGAGACTCCTCTCATCCTCCACAATCAAAACCGTTTTTTGTGTTTTCAAAATAATTCCTATAAATAAAGGACCTGAATAAACTAGGGCACTACTGCCACGAGCTCCAAGCCGAGACTGAAGACTTTTTATGACAAAAAAACGCGTAGTTTGGACCCTGTAATAAAGTCTTGAGATGCTCGGCTATAAGATATAAGTAATAAATAAAATATGCATACAATTACAAATCATCAAAAAAGCGGGCCAGCCCTAATAGTGGGAATCGTATTTTTAGTTATGATCTTTGCCAGCCTATCGATAATGGCTTTACCTTATTTTTATTAATAACCTATTTATGACCACAGTAATAAACAATCCTGGAGAAAATGGAAGTAATTCTAGCGGTGGTGCCGGCGTGGTGATAGGTGCGGTGCTCGTTGTACTTGTATTAGCCGTAGGTATTGTCCTTAGTTTGCCGTACATTCGTAGCCAAATAAACAAAATAACCAACAAACCAGTAAACCCAACCATCAATGTAACCTTACCAGCCCCTGTTGTGCCACCACAGCCAACAACAACCAAATAATATGTTAACTACAATCGCCATTATTTTAATTATTCTTTGGGTTCTCGGTCTGCTGACTTCTTTTACAATAGGTGGATTCATCCACATCCTCCTGGTGATAGCAATAATTATAATCTTGATTCGATTGATTAGAGGAGAGAAGCTTTTCTGATCGGAATTCTGATCCAAATAAAAAACCGGCGCAAGGCCGGTTTTTAGTTTATAACACACATTTCATACTAATGGTTGTAATTCCGTCAATGACTCAACGGCCATAACTATGGAACAGTCGTAAAACGAACATTGATAACTGGGCAAGTATTAACACATGACATATGAATGAAAAAACCATCACCAAAACCTCAAACTATATTTACGAATATATATCGACCTGTTTGTCGCAAGGTGAAAAAATTACAATCCCAAGTAAGGTTTTAGAACAAGAAGGAATCAGTTTAGATGAGGTAAGTGATTATTTTATTGTCGAGCACGGATCCTTTGGTCTAATACACTTTAAAGGATTCAGGAAAGCCCTTTAATAACACTCCTGTCTATTCATCAGTGTTTTTTCAATAATAAACATCTCTAAGCAATAGGCCACGTGCCTATCAATTAGTTTTAAGAACATTTCGGTTGCTGAGCTTGCTCTTTTTACTGAAATTATTCTCGAAAACATTATTGACCTCTAGCCCCACAAGCAATTGTTATGACCAGAGTGTTGCTTGGAGATGCTTGTTATTGATAGTAATGAAATGTTTTTGCACTCGCGACACGATGCATTACTCCGTCAATTTATAGACCACTTATTTCAATTCTCAGTACTGCTCAAAAAGCGTCCTAGAAACGTCTTCGCGGACACGCTGCCAAATACCTCTTTTATTCCATTCAGTAAGATCAATCAGTTTTGATTTGCTTAAGTCGTTTTCAAAAATTTTAGCCATTTGTGCACCGAAAGTTTGATCGGCAATACCGAAAATGTTTTCTTCATTGTGCTCTCGGCTATGGTTATCTAGATTTGCCGACCCTATCACTGACCATACTCCGTCTATGATCATTGATTTTGTATGCGCAAATGTTGGTTGATACTCATATATTTTCACACCACCTTCCAAAAGTTCTTCGTAAGAATAATGACTTGCATAATAAACCGATTGAGAATCATTAAGGTTGTTTGGCACGAGAATACGCACGTCAACGCCCTCCTTGGCCTTTTGTATGAGAGCTTGACGAAGCGATAGATCGGGCAAAAAATACGGCGTGGTAATATCAATTGTGTGTTTTGCGCCAAGTACTGAAAGCAAGAAAAATTTTGGGAGAGTCAACGTGGCTGCCGAAGGAGTACTAGCCAAAGGTATATACGTAAATGCGGAGCCGATCGTTTTCGCTGAGGCTGGAGGATAATAATCTGCTCCGCTCAATATTTCACCCGTCATGCTCGCCCAAAGTTCACCGAAAGCAGCTTGAACATCAAGCGCCATTGGACCTTGCACCCTAAACGTCATATCCCTATATTCCTTTGGACTACTCGCAGTTCCCAGCCAGCTATCATTTATGGCCACACCGCCGACATAGCCAATCTTTCCATCAATGATAAATGCTCGGCGATGACTGCGTGCTTGGTTTTGCCCGAGTCGCCACGGCATTACCGTGAGCGAATGGAAAACGCTCACTTTTCCACCCAAATCCGTAAAAATTTTTAATTGTTTTTTAGGCGCGCCAACCTTGGTACCGTAACCGTCGTACATGATTCGGACTTGCACACCTTGTTTAAGTTTTTGATCAAGATGCTCTAAGATCTGATCGCTCATTGCGCCGTCTTGCCATATATAATCCATAATATTGATTGACGAAGTCGCCTGATCAATATCAGCAAGAAAAGACTTCATAAACGCATCTCCATTATTCAGGATCGTTATTGGTTGATCACTTTGTTTGAGCGGCAGATTCAACGAGTCAGAAAGCATTTTGCTAAATTCCGGATCCGAGACAGCTGGCACTGTCCCATTAAATACAAATTTGGCCGGTCCACTTCCCACTGGTAAAAAAAGCACTATCAAAACAGAAACGAAAGACACCAATCCAATAACGAAAATAACGATTTCCCACCAAGCATAATGCATAAGTTTTTTTCTTAGAACTAAAAAGACTCGTCCAAATATTTTCATTTCATAATATAGCCGTATGTCAGACCGAAATATTTCACAGTTAGTATGATACTATATAAAATATGATCCCTAGACTACTACTTTTTTTAAGAAAACGTTTTGACAAAGATGCATTCACCGGCCTTCCCCTCACTATCTTCTCCGCTGTTTTCCTAATATTCTTAGGAACTTTTGCTGGAATAACTGATGCAATTGTCAACTCGCTGGCTATAGTTAAACTTGATGATAACTTTGAGCGTTTTCTCTACGTATTGCGAACACCGCTTGGAGCAAACATTTTTTATGTTATAACAAATTTTGCCGGTCAAACTACCATTATTATCCTCGGAGTCGCTACTGCAATCTATTTATTATTCAGAAAAGAATTCTTATACCTTTACACACTCATGCTGATATTTGCCGGCACAGAATCCAGCGTTTATTTGATAAAAATAATGATTAACCGCCCGCGACCAATCGCCGACATTGCCTATTACATAGAGAGTTCTGGGTCGTTCCCTAGCGGGCACTCTGCCATCGCCATGGCTTTTTTTGGCTTTATCACTTACTACATCGTTCGTCATATTACCGGAAAAAATAATAGAACGATCGTTGTAACGCTCGGCTCAATACTCATATTTTTAATCGGATTTTCGCGCTTGTATTTGGGTGTTCATTTTTTAAGCGACGTGCTTGGTTGATTTCTGATTGGCGGCCTCTGGCTGATTGCCGGAATTACTATTCGTGAACATCGTTTTTACCTGGCTTCGTTAAAGAAATAAAAAAACGTCCAGTGTTGTCCTGGACGTCTAAATAGATTAAACACTTATTTAAACACAACAGCCTACTTCTCAATCGTTTCCCGCTCTCCCTTGGTATTGATGTAGTCAAAGGGTGGCCCCACACTGGTCTTGAGTTCCACAACGACTCTCATGCTTGAGATAAGATATTCCTTGCACTGCACCGCCGTAGGTAGATTGTTTCCCAAACTTCTGAGAGCAAAGTTCATGACACCCATGCAACAATCATCGCCACTACCGATTGCCCAGTAAGAACGTTGAATCATGAGAGGAACGACTTTCCTTTCAAATCTCAAGATTCGTCCTCTGGCTGCAATCAAAATCAATCCTGGAAGTTCTGGCTCACCATCCTTGTCTTTCTTCAAGAGGTCGGACTGAACGAACATTTCACGAAGCTTTGGTCGCATCTCTTTCAGGCTCCACTGATAGAGTGCCAAATCACTTTTGTCCTCCGGAAGAGGTAGTGGTGTAAAAAGTTGGGTACAAGCAATCGACATCTCTACATTCCCACTGGCTCCGATGATGACCTTATCTTGGCCATGAGAAGTAGTGAGGATGCCAACTTTCGCGAAAGCCAACGTGAAGATATCCCCAGACTCGTTAGTGGCAAGACGGTCACCTATCATGTGGACATTCTTTTCCTGATCCACAATAGCTGCAATTAGGGTCATTTTATCTCCTTTATTTTCTTGTTGAGAAGAGGTTGGCATACAATACCAACCGAACTGTTTGAAACAACAGTACATCTATATATAGGTTTGGTC
>DMQX01000016.1:1533-2756 GCA_003455555.1 Candidatus Tayloriibacteriota bacterium | reverse complement strand
GCATACGAGATGCTCAGGAGTCTCGTGGGCTCGGAGATGTGTATAAGAGACAGATATTTAATACATGTATCTAAAGCGCCTAGAAATTAACGGCTTCAAATCTTTTGCCAAGAAAAGCGAATTGGATTTTAAGACGCCGATCACCTCGATTGTCGGACCGAACGGTTCAGGCAAATCAAATGTGGCGGAAGCTTTTCGTTTTGTGTTGGGCGAACAGTCGATAAAGTCACTGCGCGGCAAGAAAGGCGAAGACCTCATATTCAACGGCTCAACGGAAATACCACGCGCCAATCGAGCTTCAGTCAAAGTTGTTTTTGATAACACCCGAAGAATTTTTAACGTGGATTTTGATGAAGTAACTTTGGAGCGAGTCGTTCATCGAGACAGTGTCAATCAATATTTTGTAAATGGCAGCCAGGTGCGGCTCAAGGATATTGTTGAGTTGTTAGCCCAGGCTCATATCGGGGCTTCGGGTCACCATATTATTTCTCAGGGCGAGGCGGATCGAGTGTTGACTGCCAATCCAAAAGAGCGACGCGAAATGATCGAGGATGCGCTCGGTTTGAAGATCTATCAATACAAGCGTTTGGAAAGTGAAAGGAAATTAAAAAAGACCGAAGAGAATATCGGACAGGTTGAGAGCTTGCGTCGAGAAATTGCGCCGCACATTAAGTTTTTGAGAAAGCAAGTTGAGAAAATTGAAAAGGCTGTTGAGTTGAAAACGCAACTGACAGAACTATATAAAGAGTATTTCAAGCGAGAAGAAATGTATTTGGCGTACCATAAGACAAATATCGCCGAAGAAAAAAAAGGTCCGGCGCAGGAGTTGGTGGAGCTGGAAAAAGAACTTCACCAGGCCAAAAAAGTTCTTGAGGAGTCTGCTGGTGAAAATAAAAAGCAATATGAGATTGTGGATCTTGAAGGTAAATTGAAGGGAACACGCACCCAGTTTGAAAACCTTAGTCGTGATGGCGGACGTATTGATGGCGAGATCTCCTCGTTGTGTCGCGTGGTTGCTCGAAAGGAGGAGTTGGCTAAAGCCGATGAACACAAGACGGTCCTGCTTCGAGAAGTGGAAGATGTTGTGAGTGAAGCATCACGTTTTGCTGAAGAGTCCGGACGGATCGATGAGGTTACGGATATTCAAAAGTTGCGTGAGATCGTCAAAAAGATAACTTCCGTTTTTTCGAGTTTTATTTTAAAACACCGCGGAGAAGTAAAAT
>DMQX01000016.1:0-1373 GCA_003455555.1 Candidatus Tayloriibacteriota bacterium | reverse complement strand
ACGCGGAGAAGTAAAAGTTACGACTTCAGAAGAAATAGCTGACATCGAAAAACTGCAGATAGAAAAGCAAGACTTGGAAACTCAAATCAAAGAGGTTAGAGACATGGAGCAACAACTTAATGAACGCTATTCTGTACTAAGGCACGAGATCGAAAAAGAAAAGGATTCCAGCCGCGATGCCGAGCGGGCTGTGTTTACTGTTATGGCTCGCCAAAACGAACTTCGAAATACTCTCGGTGGCATTATGGTGCGTGCTGAAAAGATCGAGATGGAGGAGCAGAATTTCAAACGTGAGCTTGGAGAAGGATCAGTGATTGTAGGGCGAGATATTCTGGAATACAAAAATTTTTCAATACCCGAGCTCACGGCAGAACAAATTGCTTTGGAATCCAGACAGCCTCAGGAAGAGCGCCGACGAACGATTTCTCGTTTGCAAATCCGACTTGAGGAGGCTGGTGCAGGCAATAGTGAAGAGGTGATGAAAGAGTATCGCGAAACCAGCGAGCGTGATACTTTCTTGATCCGCGAGATCGAAGACCTGCAAAAATCAGCCGGTGATCTAAAGAGTTTGATTAAGGAACTTACCGAGCGTCTCAATACAGAGTTCAAAACCGGAGTTTCAAAAATTAATACGCAATTCAGCGAATTTTTCAAATTGATGTTCGGAGGCGGTGTAGCGGCTTTGGAAGTTGTTAAAGAAGAAAAAAAGAAAAATAAAAACCCGGATGAAGATGATATGTTGTCTGAACTTTCAGCTATAGCCGAACCGGAAGGTGCTGTGCCGGAAAAAGAGTCGGAAGAGGGAATTGATGTGCATGTTGATCTGCCTAATAAAAAAACCAAAGGTTTGATGATGCTCTCGGGTGGCGAGCGCGCGCTGACGTCAATTGCTTTGCTCTTTGCTATTTCTCAAGTCAACCCGCCACCTTTTATTATTTTAGATGAAACCGACGCGGCCCTGGATGAAGCCAATTCTCGAAAGTACGGCGATATGATTGCAAATTTGGCGCGATATTCTCAACTTATTTTAATTACTCACAACCGCGAAACCATGTCTCGTGCAGGCGTGCTCTACGGTGTCACGATGGGTTCGGGGGGTGCTTCAAAATTGCTCTCGATTCAATTCGAAGAAGCGGTACAGGTGGCTAAATAAGCAAATTAAATAAAAAAATCCCGAGAAAATGCTTTAACGGGTCTTTTTGTGCTTTGTTGTTGTGGTTTTGGTGAGTAATGTCGCCGGCCGAAGGACTTTTGCAAACGTATAAAGTTATCCACTTTTGGATGGAAAGAAATATTTACAGGCTACGGCCGATTTGATATAGTTATATTAAATCAATATTATTAATATGAATGTTCTTAAAAAGATGAATCTG
>DMQX01000062.1 GCA_003455555.1 Candidatus Tayloriibacteriota bacterium | reverse complement strand
ACAAGGATTTTATCTGTAATAAAAGCTACATCCTTAGCTTCGACTTTGTTATTTGGATTACTATTTATGTCCTTAAAAATAACTTCCAAGTTATTTAGAGGCTGATGAAGAGACAGGACTACCGCAGCTTTATAAACTTCCGCATCATTCTTACTGGGGAATCCATTTTTTTTATAAAAACTAAAGAATTTTTCCGAAATCTCATTTGTCGCCAATTTATACTCGTCAATAGAAATCTTTCCACTTTTAAAAAGAGAAATATTTTCTTGATCTTTTATCAATAATTCTTGGATATTTTGCATACTTACAAATTACGCGAAAAAGTCATAGCCTTAATAATAGTCAATCACAAATTTAGGCAATAAACCCGCCGGCCTGCAGTTTCCAGAGACGGCCGTAAAGTCCGGTCTCGTTTTTGAGCAGTTCTTCGTGCGTGTCATCTTCAATTATTGAACCGCCGTCCATAACAATGATACGGTCCATTTTTCGGATCGTTGAAAGACGGTGAGCAATAACAATAGTAGTTTTGCTTTTCATTAGAGTGTCTAGGGCATCCTGAATAAGAGATTCGGATTCGGAGTCAAGGCTTGAAGTGGCTTCATCCAGAATAAGGATCGGTGCGTTCTTGAGAATGGCTCGCGCGATGGCAATGCGCTGTCGCTCCCCGCCGGACAATTTAATGCCGCGCTCGCCCACAAACGTCTCATATTTCAAAGGCAGTGCCTGCACGAATTCATCGCAGTGTGCCTGGCGTGCAGCTTCCTTCACTTCCTCATCCGTCGCGTCTTTGCGTCCATATCGGATATTTTCCATCAAAGTGCGGTGAAAGAGCACTGGATCCTGCGGCACCAGACTGACATGCTCACGCAAACTTTCTTGAGTTACTGAGTGAATGTCGGTATTGTCGATCAAAATCGCACCACCGGCTAGATCATAGAGTCGCAGGATTAATTTAATGAAGGTGGACTTGCCCGCCCCGGAAGGGCCAATTAGAGCAATCTTTTGGCCACCAGGTATCACCGCAGAAATCTTGGACAGCACCTGCCGAGTTGGATTAAAACCGAAAGTCACCTCACGAAATTCGATCTTGCCGGCTGAAACAGTTAAGGGTCCGGAATTCGGAATATTTTTTATTTCGTGCGGCAACAGCATTATATCCACCATTTCTTTGGCGTCAGCAAAGCCTTCGTAGAGATCCCGAATAATTCGACTGAAATCCCAGAGTTTATCGCCGAGGTTAAGAAAATAGATCTGGATCAGAACGAACGTTCCAATGCTGATGCCTCCTCCAACCCATAAATTTACGGCAAAGTAAAAGAGGAAAAATTCGATCACGATCAAGAAAGACGCTTGCGATGCATCAACGACGCTGGCCAGGTTCCAAGCAAATCGAGTTGCCCGCGCTTGTTCGTCCGTTTGTTTTTTATATGATTCCGACTCGTACTCGGCACTGGTAAAAAGCTGTATCGCATTATGATTTGTAATGTTGTCAGACAGGAGACCGGTCGTTTTAGAATCAGCCTCAGTGACTATCAGGTCGTATTTCAATTTATATCTTGAAAATACGTAATTAAACGACATAAAAACCACAGCCATTCCGATTATAAGCAAGCTGATCATTGGCTGGATCTGCCAGACCACGATGCAAGTACCGGTTATGTAAATCGCGAGTGGAATAATGCTGAAAATGAAACGGTCCATGATCTTTTCAAAAGCGCGACTCATACGGTTAACTCGTTGCACTAAAGAGCCAGTAAAATTATTAC
This sequence comes from Candidatus Tayloriibacteriota bacterium, assembly GCA_003455555.1. Taxonomy (GTDB): domain Bacteria; phylum Patescibacteriota; class Minisyncoccia; order Phycocordibacterales; family UBA11359; genus UBA11359. The sequence continues at coordinate 6,519 of DMQX01000062.1, read as the reverse complement.
TGAAAAAAGAATACGAGTGATTAATCATGTGGGTGAACGCGCGTTGCTTGAGGTGCGCCATGACCCTGGCTTCGATGTGATTCACTGCGAACACTCCCATTCTGAAACAAAACCAACGCGCCAGGTTGATGAACAAAATTATAACCAGAGTTCCTACTAGGGCACCTACGACTGATTGTCTGTCTGTTAAGGTAACGGAAACAATATCAAAAAATTTCTTGTAGAAAATAGGCGCGGTTACCTGAAGCGTGCTGTAAGCGGCAAAAAGTCCAGCCGAGGCGAAAAAAACCCACTTGGTGGATCTTATTGATTGCCAAAAAATTCTTAGAACATCCGAAACTTTGGACGTTGATTTTCTTTTTTGCATAGTGAAGTTATTAACGGATGAGTTGACAAAATGTTACAGAATATGTGCTTGTTTTGCTTGGGTTGCTATCTTGCGGCGAAAAATACGATGACAAATGAGCCTATAAATGTCCAGACCAGCGCCGTACCAGAGGATAATAGGCTTACCGGAAGCAGACTTGGGGTATATGCGAGTGAAAGAGCTAAGATGTTGAAGGCAATAACAATAAATGAAGCAACAACGGCGACCGACATAGCAACAACCTCAAACCAATCACGAATCTTGGACATTCTGAACCTGACGCCGATAATTCTGTTAATCAGAAAATTGATTGCAATCACAATTATGAAATACACGATCAGTCTTGAGAAAAAGAGTTGGATGTTGTTTTGACGAAAAAAGAGCAATGACTTCAAGAAAGTAGATGAGCTATAGAGCGTCATGGCCAAATAAAGAGAAAGTAGAAGTGAGAAAAGACTTTCTTTACCTCTGTACAATCCGTATGAGAGGACTGCCAAAAAAAACACGGCCAGGGCCATAACATCCGAGGAAAGTCCTTTCAGTAATCCGAGGCTGTGAGCAAAATAATAGTTTATGTTATTGAACATCAAATTATTATACCACAACAATTTTCAATTCACTTTTACAAACCTTCTTTTTTTAGTTCTTCAATCAGGTTGCGTGCGGTCCTTGAAAGTTTTGAAGGCAGTTGCACAGAAATACGGATCAGAATATCGCCTCGCCGACCTCTTTCGGATGGCACACCTTTATTTTTGACCCGAAGAACCTCTCCATGAGCAATGCCGGCCGGAATTACAACGGTAATTTTTCCATCAAGTGTCTCGAGCGAATATTCTCCGCCAAGCAAAGCGGTTGAGAGTTTGAGCGAGACATCGACAACCAAATTCTGTCCTTCTTTTTTAAAAAGTGGATGTGCTTTAACATGGATCTTTACGTATAGATCGCCCGGTGTTCCACCCTGAACAGCTTCGCCGCTGCCGGTCAGGCGAACCATTTCGCCGTCTTCGATACCAGCCGGAATTCGCAAACTGATTTCTTCCTGCTTGCGAGTTACGCCGGCGCCGCCACACGTGTGACATTTTTGTTTCGGAATCTTACCGGCGCCTTTGCAGGTCGGACAGTTAGTAGTGACCGAAACTTGTCCAAACATAGAACGTTTGGTTTCTTGAATTTTACCTTTACCAGCACAAGTGGTACACGTACTGAATTCTGTGCCCGGTTCAGCGCCACTGCCGGAACAAGTTGCACAAGTTGAGGTTTTGGTCAGTAAAACTTTTCGGTCGACTCCAAAAATCGATTCGGCAAAGGATAGTTCAATGTCGATCGAAATATCCCGACCGCGCGGCGCCCGAGTGCGTCCGCCTCCTGCACCACCACTAAAGAATTGACTAAAAATATCGCCCAGGTCAAAAGCCTCAGACCCGCCACCGGCTCCAGAAAAATCAAAACCGCCAAAGTCTTCCGGGTTGAACCCGCCGGCAAAACCGCCACGCCCACCACCGTTCGCTGTCTGCTGACTGGCTGAATGTCCAAATCGATCGTATTCAGCACGTTTTTTATCGTCCGTGAGCACGGAATAAGCCTCGCTTGCTTCCTTAAACCTGGCTGCGTCGCCTCCCTGCTTGTCAGGATGATATTTGTGCGCCAACTTGCGAAAAGCCTTCTTCACGTCGTCCTGTGAAGCTTTTCGGTCAACTCCTAAGATCTCATAATAGTCCTTTGCCATCGTTTTATTGCAGTATTATAGCGTATTTTTCTGAGGTTGACAATATCGAGCTCTTATTTTACACTAAAACAAGCAGCTACCACAAAACTCAAACTGGAGATTGACTATGCTTAAGTTTTTGTCCGTTTCGATGAAAATTTTTTTTGTGTTGTTCTTCGTGATCTGCACAGCCGTTTCTGCCACCCTACTATATAAAGTGTCTGGATCCTGGGGACTCGGCGTGCAGTGTGGGCTCTGGTCAGGATTCATTATGATTGTCATCAGCCAGATTGGCATGACAGTTGACGTGATCAGACCCTACCGAAGCAAATGCCAAATGTAGAGTCACATTGAATTTACATTTCCTATCCACCACCTGAAGCCTTCACTAACGTGCGGGCTTTTATTTAGTCTCTGCGTCGCGAACGGGTCCTTCTGGACCTTTATCGTCTTTCTTTTCGCCTGGGTTTTGTGAACCAGCATCAGTTCCTGGTGCACCAGCAGAGGGGGTTTGAGCTTGCTGAGCCTTGTTCATAGCTTCACCGATCTTTTGCATTTCAGAACTTAATTCATCGATCGCTTTCTTAATCGCGGCGAGATCTTGTCCATCCTTGAGAGCTTTAAGAGCGGCTACTTTGCCTTCAACTGCTGTTTTTACATCAGCAGTTATTTTATCTCCCGCATCTTTAATTGATTTCTCCGCAGTGTAGATAAGTTGCTCGGCCAAGTTTTTAGCTTCAACAACTTCTTTCTTTACCTTATCCTCCGCTTCATGCGCCGCAGCTTCTTTTTGCATCTTGGCAATATCATCTTTTGAAAGTCCTGAACTGCCTTGAATAGTGATCGATTGCTCCTTGCCACTCGCCTTTTCTTTTGCTTTCACAGTCAAAATGGCGTTGGCATCAACATCGAAAGTCACTTCAACTTGTGGCATACCGCGTGGAGCTGGTGGAATACCGTCGAGAATAAATTTGCCGAGTGATTTGTTGTCAGCCGCCATAGCTCGTTCACCCTGGGTCACATGCACTTCAACTGAAGTTTGATTGTCAGCCGCGGTTGAGAAAATTTGTGAACGACTTGTTGGAACAGTAGTATTTTTGTCGATAAGTTTTGTCGCAACTCCGCCCATTGTTTCGATACCGAGTGATAGAGGAATAACATCGAGAAGGAGGATATCTTTAACATCACCAGATAGAACTCCTCCTTGAATAGCGGCGCCGATTGCAACAACTTCGTCTGGGTTAACGCTAACGTTTGGCTCTTTGCCAAAATATTTCCTCACAGCTTCTATAATAGCTGGCATGCGAGTCTGGCCTCCAACAAGGACAAGCTCATTGATATCAGCAAGCTTGAAAGGCGAAGCCTCCATAGCACGCTTGGTTATCTCCATTGAACGGTCAATAAACTCGCGAGTTAATTCCTCGAGCTTTGAACGAGTCATTGTGATGAGCAAATGCTGAGGACCTGAAGAAGTTGAAGTTATGAATGGAATGTTTACTTCGGACTGAATAGCAGTTGAAAGTTCGATCTTGGCTTTTTCTGCAGCTTCATCGAGTCGCTGGAGAGCGAGTGCATCTGAGCGAACGTCGACTCCTGATGATTTCTTGAATTCATCTGCAAGCCAACCGATTATCTTCTGGTCAATATCACGACCTCCGAGGTGAGAGTCTCCATCCGTTGAACGAACTTCTACCGACTGTTGACCATCAACATCTGAGACTTCGAGAACAGAGATATCGAAAGTACCGCCTCCGAAGTCGTAGACAACTATTTTTTCATTTTTATTTTTGTTGAAACCATAAGCGAGGGCGGCGGCTGTTGGTTCGTTGATGATACGTTTAACCTCCAAACCCGCGATCTTGCCTGCATCCTTGGTTGCTTGTCGCTGTGCGTCGTTGAAATAAGCTGGAACAGTAATAACTGCCTCGGTGACTTTTTCACCCAAACGAGCTTCCGCGTCGTTCTTCAACTTCGTCAGGATCATGGCCGAAATTTCTTCCGGTCGCATCCAAGTGCCGGCGAGATTTACTTCGATACCACCGTTGGCTGATTTACGAGTTTCGTAAGCGAGAGTCTTGATATCTTTCTGAGCTGCAGGATCATCCCAATTATGACCGATAAAACGCTTGATCTGATAGATAGTGTTCTTTGGATTGGTAACCGCTTGTCGTTTTGCCAGCTGACCTACCATTCTTTCACCGGTTTTAGATTGTGCCACAATAGATGGCGTAGTTCGCGCACCTTCGGCATTTTCTATGATGCGAGGATTACCTCCTTCCATAACTGCCACTGCTGAGTTTGTCGTTCCTAAGTCAATACCAATGATCTTTCCGATATTTTTTTTAATTATTTAAAGTTTTTAAATGCTAAACAGCTCAACTTAAACCGCGATTTCAGACAGTAAAATTAAAGATTTTCTGCGACTTCAGTAAACTGTGTAGACAGTATAAACAACCCGCGGAAAAATTTCAAGTTTTACAATAATAAGCACCGGGTGTCTATCAATTTATTTCAAAAAAATGCAAAAAGAATACCACTCGCTAATATTTCCATAAGCGAGTGGTATTTAGTTTTGTTAGAAACTTCATTCAAGAACTTTTACTTTAGGATCAGACCAGTTTTCGATTTCCTCAAGTGCCCGACGAACTTCATCGGAAGTACGTGACTGTTCGAAGCTGAGTGTGAACTGCAGGCGTTGTCCATCAAGCGCCACGGAGTTGATACCCGTTAGGTTGATCTGCCTTTGACTGAAGACCTTGGAAATCTTTTCCAAAAGCCCCGGCCGACTTTGCGCTTTGTTGAACTCCAACGTTACCGAATTCTTGCCATAAAGCGTACTAAGAACCCCGAGGATTCTCATAAACAGCTCGTTAGCTTCTTTGGTAACATCCGGACCAAAATGGTGGTTGGCTTGCTCGAACAACTTCTCGAACGCAGTTTGATCTTTGTCGTGGATCATCTGCACCAGACGTTGCTCTATTGCGATTCGTCGTTCGAGCATCGTCAGGGTTTCAGGATTCTCCATGATGATCGAAGCGTAGAGGTCAGGACTCTGACTTACGAGCCGCCCCATGAGTGAAAACATCACTCGATAGAAAGGACTCGTAAACGCAAGACTCTCGCTTACCGACACACCAGCTTCCGTGATGAGTAATGCGCTGGTCAGGTTACCTAAATGAGGGATTACCTGAACAGTCGTCATGTACCCATCGTGTTCGGCTGGCGTGCTCCACTTGATCTGCGCTCGAGTGGCTGTCAACACATTAACAACCCAAATCTTCCAGTCTGGCATCGTCAGACGGGCTGGGCATACTACCACAGTTTGTCCGTCGAACGGTACTTCGGGCCGGAACATAGGATGAAGTCCCACGACTTGAGCTTTGCTTTCGAGCATCGCTTCGACCGCAGGTTGCTTGACCGACGTGACATCCATCAAGAGCTGACCTTCCCTGACTTCAGACAACACCGAACGAATCACTGACGGTGTATTCCTGATCGGGACTGAAAAGATTACCGCATTCGAATCTCTGACCACCATGATATTGGTTAATCCATCAGGATCGTTCAGATCGGAGCCAATGACCCGACAGCCGAGTTGCTCAAAGAATCCTTTGAGCATTCGGCCGAAGTGGCCATTGATACCGATGATGCCGACGACGATTGGTCTGACAACTGCTTCGTTTTGAAGAAGTACGAATGTCGTCTTGTTGTCCGGGACGTCTTGAATCCCCTCGGCCAAGATCTTCAATCCGTATTCCTCAGCCGCTGCCCTGGGAGCAATGGCCCCAATTTTTACATTGGGTCCAAGTTTGGCAACAGCCTTCGCTGCATTACCGGTCGAGTCACGCTTACTGCGCCTGTCCGGAGTGATCCCGATCGAGTCGAGGTATTTGCCGCATTGCTGGATCGCTTTTTCGTGCGACATTATCCGCTCAAGCTCTCCGGCCCGTACAACATGTTGAGGCGCCAGGAGACAATGTTTAATCTGAAGGTCGAAAATGTCTCGTTCCTGCAGGTCGTAACCAGTTTCTCGAAACTCGGCCAGTTTTTTGGTCACTTCTGTGACTTCGCCTGCGATCGAATTTTGAACAGGAACGACTGCGTAAGCAGGGCCCTCAGTAAGACGCTTGAACACGTTGGGGTGAGTGCCGCAAAAGACGATCTCACAATCCGTCTCTGCCCAGCCTTGTCTTTGGATAAAGGCTAGTGCCGCCTCATGTCCGTTTGTGAAGGCATCGAGGACCAAAATCTTCTTTTTCACCTTAGGTCTCCTTTAATTTGGGTTGAATGTTTCTAATTATCAATATTCTACTCTGGTCAGTAAACTAACATGGATTTTCGTATTTGTCCAGACTAGTTAATTTTTATTTTAAATGCAAAAGAATAGCCCCGCGTATCCTCGCGGGGCTTCAGTTAAAATAGAAAGGATCAGTTGAATATATTATGG
>DMQX01000064.1 GCA_003455555.1 Candidatus Tayloriibacteriota bacterium | reverse complement strand
GTTACAGCACACCCCTAGATGAAGCGACGATTTCTTGGATTGTTGGCGGTAAAGTTATAAACAAAGCTTTTGGTCTAACCGATTTTTCAACTATCGCTGGAAAGGTGGGCAGCAAATCAACGATTATTGCCAGAGTAGTTACGGCTAATGGCTCGGCCATTGATAAAACAATCATTATACAGCCGGCGGACGTTGACCTTTTGTGGCAAGCAAGCTCTTATGTACCACCTTTCTACCAAGGTAAAGCTCTGTATCCTCATCAAGGGGTAATAATTTTTACAGCAGTACCAAGCGTATCGGCAAGCAAAAGTATTGTTAGCTCGGCGAATTCATACGTGTACACTTGGAAAAAAGATGGCGATACTTTGGGTGACTATTCTGGATTTGGGAAAAATACCTTTGCGCTGCAGGGTACAATAATTTCTCGCCCATTCACTATCGAAGTAAGTATCAGCTCTACCGACGGTGTCTCTTTGGGTGCAGCGAGCGTAACTATTAACCCGCGTTCCCCGCAGATTGCTTTCTATGAAAACAATCCTTTGCTTGGCGTTCTCTATAACAAAAATATTTCTAGCTTCACTATGCAGGGCAAAGAACTTTCAGTTACAGCTGTTCCGTTCTTTTTTAATACTCAGCCTGCTGGCAACTTACAATTCGCGTGGACAATGAACAACAGCCCTATCGCATCTCAAAGCGACCCGTCCGCACTTACAGTCCGCAATACCACCGACGCAAAGGGGAGTGCCACGGTTGGAGTGCAGATAAGCAATGTTATTAAGACCCTGCAGTTTGCAGGTCGATCAATGTCAGTGACTTTTGGCGATAACCAGACCAGTATATGAAAAAACTTTTTGTGATTTTTATGTTTACTTTTTACGCGACAGCCTTGCTTTCGTCTGCTCAAATGGTTTCGGCTGTCGACAACACTGACTACCTTGTACCCCAAGCAGGCAATTACCAACCACTTTCTCCACTCATAACCTCCGAAACTGGGGCCCCAGTCCCAACCAATGATTTTCCAACCTACCTCAATGCCATGTATAAAATTGGCATTGGCGCCTGCTTCGTTTTGGGGGTTATTATGTTTACTTGGGCCGGCATCGAATACATTGTTGTTGAGTCAATGTCCGGCAAGAGTGACGCAAAAGCCAGAATATGGTCAGCCTTAACTGGTCTCGGGATAGCTTTAGTTTCGTATATTATTTTGCAGACAATTAACCCAGACCTTCTCAGCTTCAAAAATATACTTAAGCCTTAAAAAATATGTCCAAAAAAACTTTAATCGCAGTTATCATCATCGTAGCCGTTCTGGTCTTGGTTCTAGGTATATTTTTACTATTTTTTACGTCACCAGTAATACAAACAACGAATACAGGCCTAAGCCCAAATTCGCCATTTGGAAACTACGGCGGTTCATCTTCAACTACTCCAATAACTCCAACGCCAACGCCAGATAACGGACAGGCTAACGGTCCAGTGACTCCTTACCTAAATTCACCAACCTCTCCTTTAGTAAAAATCTCCACTGAACCTATCGCAGGAGCACAGGTTTTCGACCGAAAAATATCAGGCACGACGACCGCCAGTATCGTGCGCTACATGGAAAGGGCAACTGGTCATGTTTTGGAATATAACCGCACTAATAACTTTTTGACCACAGCCTCTAACACAACCATCCCAAGCATTTATCAGGCTTGGTGGTCAGGCAATACTGTACTGGCACAGTTTATAGGTGCGAGCAAAGATACAATCCGAACATTTGTTGGAAATCTGCCTTCCGCCCCAACTTCAACAACCCAATTAACCGGAACATTTTTAAATGACAATGTATCTTCACTCGCGATCTCGCCAAAAGGCAACAGGATGTTTACACTCGGAGGAGGAAATTTTGCCATCGGTAACATTTCCAGTTTAGATGGCACAAAACCCACTTCTGTATTAAACTTTCCCTTTAATGAATGGGCTGTTGAATGGCCAAATGAAACGACTTTGACACTAACCACGAAACCTTCTGCAGGAATTCCAGGTTTTATGTATTTCCTGACAACCACCGGATTCATGACTAAAGTTACCGGCAATATTTTTGGGTTGTCGAGTCGTTCCAGCCCTGACCTTGGACATGCAGTACTCTCAGCTTCAACCAATGGAGGAATCGCTACGGTTATTTATGATATAAACAAAAACACAAGCCTGGCTTTCACCGACAACCCAACCTTGGCCGAAAAATGCGTCTGGAGCAAACTAAGCAAAACCACAGCCTATTGCGCAATACCGCAAAACATCCCAATAGGGAATTACCCAGATGATTGGTACCAGGGCAATGTGTCTTTCGTTGACAACATTTATAAGATCGATCTGACCCTGCCGGCGGTTCAACTCCTATACAAGTTACCGTCTGACCAACAGATCGACGTAACAAACCTCTTCCTCGATGCCAAAGAAGAAAACCTATACTTCACCAACAAGAGCGATTACTACCTCTGGGGTTTGACCATAAAGAACTTAACACCAACCGGTCAGTAGAAAATAATTATCTTTGATTAGACCGATTTTTTAGATTGCTTTTTATACTGCCAGCGAACGTAAAGTTCCTGACCAATACTGAAGGTGTTGCTAACGATCCAATACAGAGAAACAGCGGCGGATACGGCATAGGCAATAAAGAAGATCATGATAGGGAAGACATACTTGCTTTGGAAGGTCATACTTCGAGCCAAATCATTGCCTAGAGACTTCTCTTCACCAGCAACCTTCGGAGCAGCTTTAGGTGTGATTATTTGAGCTTGAAAGAATTGAGTGATACCGGCCAAGAGAGCAAAGATCACGTTTTTGCTAGTCAAACTGATGAAACCCAAGAAGACCATGCTAACGACGTGATTGGGCGCATGAACGAAGCTATAGAGCAAATGAGGATCAACCTTGCTGATCCCACCACTGCGGAAAATACTATAGAGCGAAATAATGATAGGGAATTGGATCAGAATAGCAAAAAAACCAGAAAAAGGATTCACGCCTTTTTCTTTGTAGAAAGCCATGGTCTGCTTAGCTTGCTCCTGCTTGTCATCTTTATACTTGACCTTAAGGGCCTCAAGCTCTGGGGCAATGTCCTTCATCCTGAGTTGAGTTCGGATGGACTTTTGGGAAAGTGGAAATAGGATCAGACGAACAATGAATGTAACGAGGATAATGATGACGCCGGCATCTGCCCAGGGCAGAAGGGTCATCAAGAAGACTAAAACGTTGTAAATTGGTTGGTAAAATATAGCTGTAAAAAATGATATCATTCCGAAAAGTTTACCTTATTTTAAGCCTTTTTTCAAGATAGACGGCTTTTCTAAGCTGGGCAACAATAAAAATCTAACTTCCTGCAAAACCTCCTCGAAAGGAACAGCTGAGATATCTTTCTTAAGACCAAAAATTGAGGCCTTGCCGATGAGGTCGGTAGCCTGTTCTTTTTGAACCATTTCAATCGCCCGATAAACAAGCCTCTTTATTTTGTTGCGCGAAACCGCGGTTGCGGCAACCTTTTTAGGTACAGCGACGGAAAAACGGCTCGGTGATTCAGAAGGCAACAAAAATGAGCGCAGCCAAAAGCGCTCACTATGAGAAACCCGGCCGGTTTTAAAAACTTGGTCAAACAGGGCTGTAGTTAGCCTTATTTTCTTTGGGAGCATGGCTCTAAACGGCGAGTTTCTTGCGTCCTTTTGCTCGACGGCGGGCGATAACGTTTCGTCCGGTCTTGCTGCGCTGTCGAACCAAAAAACCATGGGTCACAGCTCGCTTTTTTTTCTTTGGTTGGTATGTAACTGACATAATTATGTATAGATGGGCTTATTAACAACTTATACACACATTATAAACATATTTAATGGATATCCACAAGTTCTTAATTTTTCCACAGGTTATATAATGATAGTCATGCAACCAACACCAACCGCCAATCACGTAGGACTCTGGAGTAAGGTACTCGCCGAAATGGAGCTTTCTATTTCCGGTGCAAACTTCAAGACCTGGTTCAAAGATACGTATATCGATAAGCAGGAGGATGGTACGGTATATCTCGCGGTACCAAATCCATTTGTTAAGACTTGGCTTTTGGATAAATTTCACAAAACCATTTTGCGATCTCTGCGTAATTTTGATGAAAATATCCGGGCCATTGAATATTTTGTAACCAAAGATGACAACAAAAAGAAGGCGGAACAGGCACCACAAAAACAAGTTGCCCCAACCAAAGAATTACCGTTGGCAGATTTTTACATAAACAAAGACGATAATCTAAATCCACGCTACACCTTCGAAAACCTTGTGGTTGGTTCATTTAATGAGCTGGCTTACGCTGCATCGCAGGCCATCATAAAAAAACCCGGCATTGTTTATAACCCTCTGCTTATTTACGGCGACACAGGCCGCGGCAAGACACACCTCATTCAGGCAGTAGGGAACCATATAAAAGCAACCAACAAAAATAAAAAAGTTTTTTATTTAACTTCGGAAAAATTCGCGCTTGATTACATCAGTTCAGTTCACGACCCGCAAAAAATAAATTCTTTCAAAGAAAAATACCGAAAGTATGATGTGTTGATTATGGACGACATCCAATTTTTGGCGGGTAAAGAAAAAAGCCAGGAGGAACTTTTCCATTTGTTCAACAATTTGTATGACAACAACAAACAAATTATTTTCTCGTCAGACAAACACCCCAACTACATCCCAAACCTCGAAAATCGCCTGAGGTCGCGTTTTGCGGCGGGAATGATTGTGGACATCGCTGCACCAGACCAGGAGTCACGTGCGGCAATTGTTCGGGCTAAAACCATTCACCACAACCTCAATTTAAGCCCTGAGATAATAGATTATATCGCCACCAGCGTCGATTCCAACATTCGCGAGCTGGAGGGTACCATGAACTCGATCATCTGCCAGGCGGAGCTCCGAGCCAAAGACCTTAACATCTCCGACATCAAAAACATCATCAAAGGCAGCGCTAAACCCAAGAAGGCTGTTTCCGTTTTGGATGTCGTAAAAATTGTAGCCGGCTTCTATAACATCGAGGAGGATAGTTTGTGTAAGAACTGTCTCTTATA
>DMQX01000010.1:8895-9193 GCA_003455555.1 Candidatus Tayloriibacteriota bacterium | reverse complement strand
AGACAGGGGTTTCGGTTTCAACTCAACATTTTCGTCAGATTTCGCTGAGAACCAAGATCGCCACGACCACCAAGGTTTTTTCTCAATGCTTGGTTTTTCTGGTTGTTTGATTTCAGGCACCGCCTCATTTTTTGCTGTTGGTAAAGTGTAACCATTGCCAATACCATCTTCAAGATGTTCGAGCGATTCGTTCTTCGGGATTTCATGATCCTTCGTTATGTCTACCAGTGGTTCTGGCACTTCTTGAACATCATCTAATTCTTCTTTGACTTCTTCTACCTCATCTAGTTCTTCGGCC
>DMQX01000010.1:1852-8714 GCA_003455555.1 Candidatus Tayloriibacteriota bacterium | reverse complement strand
ACCTCATCTAGTTCTTCGGCCTCTTTCAAACCCAAACTTTTCCTGACCTCATCAATTTTTTCATTGTTGATATCATCGTTCTTCTCATCCAACAAGGGGGAACGTATGAAATCAACCTCACTTTCATCAACTTTTTTTGTCAATGCGAAAGTTTCCTTTGCCGAACCATTTTTTGGTTCTTCAAGTAATGCTTCTAAAATTTCTTGTGCCATAAAAATATTATATCACTTTATATCTTTGTCAGTATTTCAGGCGCGCCTTCTGTGATCAAAACAGTATGTTCAAAATGAGCACTGCGCGAACCGTCTTTGGTCGAGATGGTATAGCCATCGGCGCCGTGACGAATTTCTGAACCACCCTCGTTGAGCATTGGCTCGATTGCAATAACCATTCCCGGCTTCAAAAGCGGTCCCTGGCCCGGCATACCAAAATTCGGCACAAAAGGATCTTCATGTACCTTGTAGCCCACGCCGTGGCCGGCGAGCTCATCGGCTATGGAAAACGTATTGCGGTCGGCCACGGCTTCCACAGCAACACCAATGTCACCTATATGCTTACCTCCCCGAGCTGCTTTTATCCCGGCATTCATTGCCTCCTCAGTCGCCGCCAAAAGCTTTTTGGCTTTCGTATCGATTTGACCAACGCCAACCGTTATAGCCGAATCAACAACCATGCCCTCATGTACCAAACCCATATCAAGACTTACTATATCCCCTTCCACCAATTCACGATCATTTTCATTCGGAATGCCGTGAACGATCTCGTCATTGATCGAGACACAAAGACTAGCCGGATACGGACGAGCCGCACCTTGCGGTTTGTAATTTAGAAAAGCCGGTTTGTCGCCAAAATCCCGAACAATTTTTTCAGCCAGAGCATCGAGCGCAGAAGTCTTCACTCCGACCTTCGCCGCTTTTTTTAGTTCAGCCAAGACGGCCGCGAGATGTTTTCCACCCTCGCGCAATTTTGTAATATCTTCAGCTGTTTTAATAGTGATCATTTGAAAAAAATACTAACGACTAACCGAGCGCGGCGAGAAGATCGGCAAAAACTTTCTCAACTGTCTGTTCACCGTTTACGTCAATGACTTTGTAATAGGAATCCTCGCGGAAATATTCTATCGTCGGCACAACGTTGTCATCGTACCAAGCGAGCCGCTTTTCCGCATCGTTGGTTTTGTCATCAGCTCGACTTCGTGCCACTAACCGTTTTTTACACTCCCCTTTAGAAACGTTGACCACGACAACGACTGGAGACAAACGGTTATAAAATTTAAGTGCATCATGCAAAATAGGAGCTTCATATTTGCGGCGAGCCAAACCGTCTAGTACAAGATGCTCCTTACCGTTCAAATTTCTGATGAAAGTATTCGTCCAGATCCAGATCGGCAAAAATGAAGGCAAAAGACCGCCTTCAGACATAGTTTTCGAAGTCAGATCTTGAGTCAAACCAATTTCTTGAATAAACTCACGGAGCTTCGCGCCGGTCTCAATATACACAAACCTTTCCCCTGCATGAGCCGCTTCAAGATGTTTAATGAGTAATTGTGCCTGCGTGCCTTTACCGGAACCAGACCGGCCAAAAAAGATAAATGTCTTAGGATTCATAAGCGTATCGTAGCATAAAAATATGAAATTTGTAAGAAAAAAGCCCGCATACTTTTTGGGTACCGGGCTTCAAAAAAACTAAAATGTACGAGTTTCAAACATCACGTCGCTGCAACCAGAGCCTTTTCGATCTCTTTCAGAGTGCGCATGACAGCGTCATACGGATTGGTTGCCTCGACGATCGGTCGACCCATAACGATGCGACTCACTCCAGCCTGGAAGGCTTCAGCCGGTGTGGCCGAGCGGCCTTTGTTCTGGTCATCGTCTTTCACGACTATCCAGTTCGGCCGAATGTTTGGAGTGTTGACTGTCATGTCCTCGGTAATCACCGCCCGTAGAGCAGGCGCCTCCTTGACGGACGAGATCAGACCACCCAAACCGACATCGCGAGCGATCTTGGCCAGCATGACCGCGGCTTCATTAATAGAGCAATGAAACATGCTGAGTGCATCCGCCTCAGTGAGACTCGTCAAGACGGTCACGCCGAGGATCTCGGTTTTGGGCAGAGCCGCCTTAAGCGCAAGCAAAGCCTTGGGGCCGGCGAGGCACATTGCCGTCACCAACTCTGGCTTGGCCTCGGTCAGAAGTGTGCCGTCCGTCGAGAGAGTTCCATCGATGTCGATGAGCTTGAGGTCAGCGAAGACCCGAAGCCCTCGTGCATGAATCTCGTCGATGAGATCGTAACCGACCGACCGCAAAGCCGAATTGACCTTGATGATCACACCAGTTCTGGCGAGCTGGTCAGATAGACGAAGAACTTTATCGCGAACCCAGCTACGCCACTTCTTGGGGTTAAGCACTGGGTCAGCGCCGGTAACGGGCTTGAAGTCCGCAGCAACGATCAAACGTTGCTGGACTGGCAGATTCAGAACCATACTTCACCTTACCTTTCAAAATGAGGTGTTGAGAGATCAGTAAGTTGCGTTAAGGCGCGCCCACTCGGGGATGCCCTTCGGACGAATCGCTTCAGAACCAGCCGCGCAGAGCGGGCATTCCGCCTGCTCCCATGTCGGCATATTCCGGTCGATGAGCGCCACTATGAGGTTATCGTAAGCAGTAACAAGACCAGACCGGTTGACCAGAATGAGGACAATGTGCAAAATGATGCCACCCTTTTCTTTGACCGCCCTGGCTGTTAGTTCTACACTACCACCGGTCGTAAGCACGTCTTCGCACAACAGAACGCGTTCGCCAGGCATAACCATATGCTTGGGATCATTGAAGACCATTGCCTTCAACTCTCCTTCACCTTGCTTTGCCGGCGAAGCCCAATGACATGGACGTTTACGACGTTTGCCGATTTCATCACTCAAGAACTCGGCCAATTTCGTCGCCCCAGTCTGCGGACCAACAACACGATCGACATGTTCGATATCACCGCCTTTTATGATGAACAAATCGACCAGGTCAGAGGCCGCTTCGCGAAGAAGCGGCTCATCGGCGATCACAGGGCGGCTATTAAAAAAGCCGTTGCTATGCTTACCAGAGATAAGCAAGGCATGAGGCCTTTTTGAATTGCCGTCGTGAAGCCAATAGGCGTCCTTCTTCTGATACTCCGCAATCCAGCCTGCTGAATTTCTCAACATATAAGCCCTTTCAAGGTTCAAATTCACGCTAAAAGCCGCGTGTATAGGCTTGCCGGAACCATCCGACTCTGGCACTACCCTAACCTAAAACCAGAGTTTAGTAAAGCAAACAAAAAACACCAATTAGGTGTTTTTTGTTTGCTTTTAATATTCTCGCATCGAGATCTGCGCATCCACCTTCTTCGTAATATCGAGTACCACTGAAACCACGATGAGGAGTGCTGTGCCGCCAATAGCCAAATACGTTAGTCCGGTGACCGCTCGCAAAATGAGTGGCAAGACCGCAATGAGACCGAGAAAGACCGCACCAACCAGAGTAATGCGGGTCAATACACTAGAGATGTATTCTGCGGTTGGCTGACCAGGTCGAACGCCAGGAATGAACGCACCGTTCTTCTGCAGGTTAGTTGAAAGAGTGTGGGGATCGAAAGTCACGGCTGTGTAGAAATAAGTAAAAGCGAAAACCAAAACAAAGTATATCGCGGCATAGAACCAAGGGTTATTAAACAATGTCTGACCCATGGTGGCATACTGAGCGACCAAAGCGTTTGATACGTGTGAAAGTGCTGAGAAAATCATTTGAGGAAAAAGCAAAAGTGACAGAGCGAAAATGATTGGAATAACGCCGGCTTGGTTAACTCGAAGCGGCAAATATGTTGAAGTGCCTCCGTAAACTTTCATACCACGCACGCGCTTGGCATAGGTTACGGGAATAGGTCGCTCGGCTTCGGTCACTATCACAACACCAATAATAACCAGAATGGCCGCCACCAAGAAACCAATGTAAAGCGGAAGTTGAGCAGGATCATAAGCAAAAATAAGTTGACCGAGAGTACTTGGTACGCTAGCGATGATACCAGCGAAAATGATGAGCGAGAGACCGTTGCCAATACCGAACTCAGTAACCAATTCGCCGATCCACATCAACAGAACTGAACCAGCAATAATTACAACCAGGTTTACTATTAGTGATGAAACTCCCAATTGAGGCAAAACACCCTGTCGTTCGAGCAAGATCAAAAAGCTGAAGCCCTGAATGGCTGCAAGCGGCACGGTGAGCATTCGTGAGTACTGACTAAATCGCTTGCGGCCCGCTTCCCCTTCCTCCTGATATAGGGCTTTAAGGCGCGGTGAGAGGATCGTGAGGAGCTGCATGATAATAGAGCCCGTAATGTAAGGACCGACGCCCAACATGACAATAGAGAGATGTGAGAGACCTCCTCCAGAAAAGACGTTAAAAAGACTCAAAAGTTGGTTGCTGTTGAGCAAATTCTGCAACTGCACAGTATCTATACCAGGAATAGGAATAGCCGCAAGTACCCGGAAAATAGCTAGGGCAAAAAAAGTAAAGACAATTCTTCGTCGCAACGACCGATCCGCAAACATCATTTTAATTTTTTGGAAAGCGGTATTCATGTCGTTTTATATTATTTAGTTGAAGGCTTCTTTACTGCTTTTTCGACTTTAGCTGCCGGAGCTTTCTCTTTCTTTGCTTCTTTCTTCTCTTTTTTAACTTCTGCTTTCACTTCCGGTTTCTTTTCTACTTTCACTGAAGGATGTGTGGCAACTTTCTTTGGATTTACGGAAATTGTAACCCAAGGCTTGATTGCGCCGCCAACTTTTTCGATAAGAGCTTTTGCTGTTTCAGAAACAAGAACGTTTGAAAATGTAAGTTTCTTGGTGAGTTCACCGCCGAGAATTTTAACCGGCGCAACAGAAGATTCTCGATATCGGATGAGACCGGCTAGTCGGAGGGTTGAAGGATTAATTTCATCCCCTACTTTAAACGCAGCTTCGATAACTGTAAGAGAAACAGCCATTGGCTTTTCTACGATACCTCGGTTGCTGTTTTTGCCTCGTCCTCGGAGTTTAGGAATGCGCTTAATAAAGTCTCGAATTTCTGGTCGGATTTTGTGACCTGAACGAGCTTTCTGACCCTTTGTACCTCGGCCTGAAGTTTTGCCTCGAGTACCTCCTCGGCCTACTGCGATACTGCGCTTGTTCTTGTGTATTCTTTTAAAAAGTATGGTATCCATGGTAGTTTATTTCGTTTTTGGGGCTACTGGTTTTACAGGAGCAGCAGGCTTTACTTCTGGCTTTGCAGGCGCAGCTACTGGTTTTGCAACAGCTACAGGCGCAGCCGGTGCAGCTTCAACAGCTTTGGTCATAGAAACTTTCGAAGGCTTAAGTTGTGCGAGCGCCAAAATAGTTGCTCGAGCAATGTTGAGTTTGTTCTTACTTGGAGAGTGAATCTTGGCTGAAACGTCAGAAATGCCGGCGAGTTCAAAAATATCTCGAATAGCAGAACCAGCGATAAGACCTCTTCCCTCTGCAGGTCGAATCACGATACGAGCACTTGAGTATTTAAGTGAAATTTCGTGAGCGATCGAGTTGCCTTTTACCAAGTTCACTTTGATAACATTTTTCTTGGCATTTTTAAGTGCCTTATCAATAGCCAGAGCGGTATCGAGTCCCTTTCCGGTACCAACTCCAACTGAACCCTTGTGATTTCCAATAACAATAGCGACGGAGAAACTAAATCGTCGTCCGCCAGTCACCACGCGCACAACACGTCGAATATTCAAAATGCGCTGATCAAATTCAGACTTAACTTTTTCCGGTCGAGTAGATCGTCGGCCAGTATTTTTCTTCATATCTCGTCCACCACCAAAACTTCCGCTTCGTGAAGGAGCAGCTGCAGGTCGTGGAGCAGAGCCAGGAGTCGTTGCTGAAACAGTAGGTGCAACTGGTTTAGCTGTAACTGGTGCTGCTGGAGCGGTATTATTTTGTGGTTGTGTATTTTCCATGCTTATTCCGATTGTATTAAAACTTTAGTCCGCCTTCGCGTGCAGCATCGGCAAATAATTTGATCTTGCCAGTATACTTGAAACCTCCTCGGTCAAAAGCGATCTTGCTGATCTTCTTTCCAAGAGCTTCCTTGGCAATCATAACACCGAGTGATTTTGATTTCTCGGTCATAGTCTTGCCTTCAGCTTTCTCAGAAGAAATACCGATAATAGTCTTGCCGCTGGCATCGTCAATAAGCTGAGCATAGATATGTCGGTTTGACTTAAAAATAGAAAGACGAGGCTTTTCCATGGTGCCAGAAATCCGAGCTCGGATGCGAGCGTGTCGGCGTTGTCGTGAATCTGCTTTTACGTTGAGTTTTTTCATATATTATTATGCAGTTTTCTTGCCCTCCTTTCGGCGGATTACTTCACCTTCGTATCGAATACCCTTTCCCTTGAAAGGTTCAGGCTTTCGGAAAGCTCGAACGTAGGCGACGAACTGTCCAAGAGCATCCTTATCAATACTTGTCGATACGAGAATGCCTTTTTCAATAACGACTTTTACAATCGCAGGGATTTTAACAGCGACAGGATGTGAGAAGCCGAGGTTCAGGTGCAAAGTATCCCCTTTTACTTCCCACTTATATCCAACACCTTCAACCAAAAGTCGTTTTACAAAAGGCGTGTTAACACCTTCTACCATGTTGCTGATATGTGATGAAACGGTACCCCAAAGTACAGCTGATTCTGGAGTTTCAGTTTTGAGAGAAACAATTATCTCCTTCTCAACAACTTTTACTTCGATCTCAGGTTGAATTGTCCGTGTCAAAGTGCCGTTTGCACCTTTTACAGTCACAACAGAACCGTTAACAGTCACTTC
>DMQX01000010.1:0-1762 GCA_003455555.1 Candidatus Tayloriibacteriota bacterium | reverse complement strand
GTATTGAAATAGGTTTTTTTCCAATTCGTGACATATATACGTTTTTAATATGCTACCAAATTTTAAATAAAGCCTCGCCGCCGACTTTTGCTTTGCGAGCTTCCTTGTCTGTCATGATTCCCTTCGACGTTGAGAGAATGAGGGATCCAAAACCGTTTCGAACTGAAGCAATCTCGGTTGCGCCTTTATAAACTCGTCTCGAGGACTTTGAAACGCGCTCTACATCGTTGATGCGAGGCTTGATACCATCGTATGCAATGCCAATCTCAAGAGTAGTTTCGATACCTTTGCCTTTTGATTCAACAGAGGTGATGAATTTGTGGTTTTTAAGAACTTCAGCGATAGCGTGCTTGAGCTTTGAATAAGGCATGGAAACAACCTCCTTCCGAACAGGGCCGGCATTCTTGATGCGTATGATGAGATCTGATATAGGGTCTGTTACCATGATGATTTCGTGATGCCTGGGATAATACCTTCGTTTGCTAACTCTCGGAAACAGATGCGGCATAGTCCGAAATCTCGCATAAAGCCGTTCTTACGGTTGCATCGGAAACAGCGTCTAACAACCCTGGATTTGAATTTTGGGGCTCGTGCTGCACGTGCTGTAACTGATGTTTTGGCCATAAAAAAAGCTTGAAAAAAGCTTGGGGTTTATCCTAACAAGAAGCCCTTTGAATGTCAAACGGTACCTTAACTTGAGCCTAATTTAATAGGGGTTGCAGACACAATAGTCGGTGGTACTGTTGTTGTCGCAGAGATTGGATGTTGATAGGGGGCAGGCGTATTCTCCACCATACATATCATGACAAATTCTAAGATTACTACTGTTATCAACTGTTATAGTCACACTATTAGACCCGCTATTAGCAGGCACATTGCCGGCACCCGTGCTTGAGACGTCTACTCTGAAAACATGACTGCTATTAGAAAGGACTGTTGTATCCACGGTATAATAATCAGTTAAGTATCCAAAATTTGTACTGGAAATGTTTGTGTGTACAAGCGCCCCGTCAATGTAGTAATTCCATGTAACGTCTCCTAATGCAGACGTCGGGCCAACAGCCACAGAAATATTCGTATTATTACCCCAAATGATCTGCCCATCGGTCGGCGAGCTTATGGAAACAGGAAGGGATGACTGGGCATATGCGACCGGTAGCTGATAATTAAACATACTGCCGACTCCTTTGAACAAACTGAGAAATATATTGTTATTTTCCATAGCAACCTGGCCCGATCCGTTTGGTCGACAACTTGCACCGATACCAGTTGAGGTTTTTACACCCGCTTCAAGAACAGTTCCGAACATCGCTCCGGCAGGACGACCCGGACCGTAGTCATAATAAATATAAGGGTTAGTGCCTGGCGCTTGTGGCACGGAGGTTAAGTAATGTTCGGCCACCAACTGACTCATTGTAGCGTTAAAAGCAGCGCCTGAAGTGGTTTTCTCTGAACCAACATTTTGAATCTCAAGAGTCGTACGAGGGTTAGCCTGATCGCTGGGTACGCAAGAAGTTTGATACTCAGCATCTGAACAATTATACATTGGCGGCATGGCACCATGGTCGTTATAATATGAGGTAACGGCTGTTTTAACGGAGTTCATTTCCACCATTTTTCTAGCATCATTACCCTTGGCTTTGGCAATATTTGTCGCAGTGATAACAATACTGCTGAGCAAAGCAATAATAGAGATGACCACCAACAGCTCAATAAGTGTAAAACCTTTTCGATTCATGGTTTTAAGGTTTTAAGGTTTTAA
>DMQX01000036.1 GCA_003455555.1 Candidatus Tayloriibacteriota bacterium | reverse complement strand
GTTCAAGGAATATTCTTCTATTAAGGACTATTCCGAAAAGAAATTCGAGTTGGACTTCACCGATGTCAAACTTACCATGCCAAAGTACGATGAGTACTATGCCAAGGACAACAAGCTTTCCTACGAGGCTTCGGTCAAAGTGATCGTGCGCTTCAAAAACAAAATAGTGAACTCTACTAAAGAGCAAGAGATCTTCATGGCCGACCTCCCGATCATGACGCCTCATGGAACCTTCATTATTGCCGGTATCGAACGAGTTATTGTGCCTCAACTCGCTCGATCTTTCGGAGTTTTCTTCACAGTTAACGATATTCGCGGAAAAAATCATTTCGGTGCCAAAATTATTCCTGCTCGAGGCGCTTGGATCGAAATTGAAACAGAATCAGACGGTGGACTCTATGTACGTATCGACCGAAAGCGAAAATTCCCAGTTTCTATGCTCCTCCGCGTGCTCGGTGCTGATACGCCTGAGAAAATTTTGCATCTTTTTGCCGGTCATCCTGACACAAAGAGCTATATCGAGAAAACTATTGCAAAAGATCACACCAAAACTGCTGATGAGGCATTTATTGAGATCCACAAGAAGCTTCGCGACGGCGATCTAGCCACTGCTGAGAACGCTCGTGAATTTATTACTACAATTTTTGGCCCAGACCGATACGATCTTTCAAAAGTTGGACGTTTCCGTTTCAACAAGCGATTTAGTAAGCCGATGACCGACAAGGAGATCGCTCGACACACCATTTCTCTGGATGATGCTGTTACGATCATTAACAACATTGTCGCACTCAACACTACTGTCGGCGCAGTTGAAGACGATATCGACCACCTCGGTTCTCGACGCGTGCGTTATGTTGGAGAATTGCTCCAGCAAAAAATTCGCGTTGGTATGTCACAGATCAAGCGAAATATCCAAGACCGTATGTCCACCGCGGATCCCGATTCTGTCCTGCCAATAAACTTTATTTCCCCAAAGCCTCTACAGGCTCGTATTAAAGAATTTTTCACAACCAACCAGTTGTCACAGTTCATGGCGCAAGAAAATATCTTGACCGAACTTGAACATTTGCGAACACTTTCTGCTCTTGGTCCTGGTGGTCTTACCCGAGAGCGAGCTGGTTACGAAGTGCGTGACGTGCATCCATCTCACTACGGCCGACTTTGCCCGATTCACACTCCAGAAGGTCCGAACATTGGTCTTATCTTGCGTCTTTCAACTTATGCCCGCATCAATGATTTCGGCATGATCGAAACTCCTTATGCAAAAGTTAAGAACGGAAAAGTTACATCGGAGATCCATTACTTGAACGCTCTTGAAGAAGAGAACTTTGCCATTGCTCACGGCGCTACTATATATGATACCGAAGGCAAAATTCAGGAGGCCGAAGTTGAAGTGCGTGTGAACGGTAACCCAACAATGGTTACTCGTGAGAAGGTGGACTATATCGACGTGGCGACAGAGCAAGCTTTCTCTATTGCAACTTCAATGATCCCATTCTTGAACCACGATGACTCGACTCGAGCTTTGATGGGATCTAACATGCAAAAACAAGCGACTCCATGCATCATTCCAGAAGCACCTTTGGTTGCGACTGGTGTTGAAGCAGATGGCGCGCGAGACACGGGACGCGTAGTTATCGCTCATGATGACGGAATTATTTCACACGTAGATGCTCGACACATCACTCTTAAGACAAACAAAGGCAAGGAGATCGAAACTAAATTGGTTAACTTCTCACGAACCAACGGTTTTACAGCTTTTCATCAGCGACCTACAGTTAGCGTCGGAGAAAAAGTAAAACGCGGCGATGTTTTGGCTGACACTTCATCTTCAGACAACGGCCAGATCGCTCTAGGACAAAACATTTTCGTGGCATTTATGTCATGGTCTGGAGCAAATTACGAAGACGCTATTATTTTGTCGGAGCGCCTTGTTCGAGATAACAAATTTACTTCTATTCATATCGAAGAGTTCGTCGTGAACGTTCGTGATACCAAACTCGGACCCGAGGTTACCACGCCGGACATACCAAACGTTAGTGAAAACAAACTCAAGAACCTCGATGAGGATGGAGTTGTGCGAATTGGCGCAGAAGTACGACCTGGCGATATCTTGGTTGGAAAAATTACACCAAAAGGTGAGACACAACTTACTCCAGAAGAGCGATTGCTCCGATCTTTGTTCGGTGAGAAGGCTCGCGATGTTAAAGACACTTCAAAGCGCTTGGAGAACGGCAAGCAAGGACGAATCATCGGCGTCAAAATTTTCTCTCGAGAAAAAGGCGACAAACTTGAATCAGGAATCATCAAGCGAATTCACATTGAAGTCGCTGAGCTCAGAAATATTCAGGTGGGTGACAAGCTCGCAGGACGACACGGCAACAAAGGTGTTATTTCAACCATTCTTCCAATCGAAGATATGCCACACCTCGCAGACGGTACTGCAGTAGATATGATTTTGACTCCGCTCGGCGTGCCTTCACGTATGAACCTCGGTCAGATAATGGAATTGCACCTCGGACTCGCAGCTCACACTCTCGGCTATCAGGCTATCGTGCCTCCATTTGCAGGAGCAACTGATGTTGAGATCAAGAATGAATTGGTAAAAGCTGGCTTCCCAGAAAACGGCAAGGTAAAACTTTTTGACGGCCGAGACGGCTCGGCTTTCCAACAGGATATTGCCATCGGTTACATGTATATCATGAAGCTACACCACATGGTGGAAGACAAGATACATATGCGATCAATTGGACCCTACTCTCTCATTACTCAACAGCCACTTGGCGGAAAGGCACAGGGAGGTGGACAGCGATTTGGAGAAATGGAAGTCTGGGCATTGCTTGGTCACGGTGCCGCTCACAACTTGCGAGAAGTTTTGACCATCAAGTCAGACGATATCGTCGGTCGATCAAGTGCCTTCGATGCGATCGTGAAGGGCAACGAGATTTCAGCGCCATCAATTCCGGCATCGTTTAATGTTCTTATTAATAACCTCAAAGGACTAGGTCTTGACGTTGATCTCATGACTGAGAATCAACCAAGAGCCGAGGATAAGGAGGAAGCTAACCAAGAATAAAACTACCATGTACAACGGAACAAACAAAAAAACAGGAAATACGGGCAGTTTCACTTCTATCTCTCTAAAGGTTGCTTCTCCTGAGCGCATCAAAGAATGGTCACGCGGAGAAGTTACAAAGCCGGAGACCATCAACTACCGAACCCAGCGATCTGAAAAGAGCGGCTTGTTCGACGAAAAAATATTCGGACCGGATAAAGATTATGAGTGTTATTGCGGAAAGTATCGCGGTATCCGTTATAAAGGAATTATTTGCGAGAAGTGTGGAGTCGAGATCACTCGATCTATTGTTCGACGAGAACGAATGGGTCACATTGAACTCGCAACTCCTGTTTCTCACATCTGGTTCTTGCGTTCAACACCTTCACGAATCGGACTCATCATGGGTATGACGGCGGCTGATCTCGAAAAAGTTATTTACTTTGCCGGCTACATAATCACCAATGTTCACGAGGACGAGCGGGCTCAGGTTTTGCGTGACCTAGATTCAGAATTCAAGACCAAGGTAAAAGGTGCTATTGATGAAAAGACTAAGGAAGCTCTCAAAGAGCGACTGGTTAGCACCAAGAAAGAGATCGAAAGTTTGACGCTCGGTCGTGTAGTTGATGAATTGCAGTATCATGCATACTCATTAAAGTACGGCACAATTTTCGAGGCAGGCATCGGCGCAGAAGCTATTTACAATATTTTGAAAGGTGTCGATCTTAAGAAACTCGAAAAGGAATTGGCAATCGACTTGGAAAAAGCTGGCTCGATCGAATCAGAACGTATCAACAAACGTCTCTCGATAATTCGAGCGATGATCAACTCAGGCATTCGCCCAGAGTGGATGTTCTTGACCAACATTCCAGTTATTCCGCCAGCTCTCCGACCTATGGTGCCTCTCGACGGCGGACGATATGCTACATCTGACGTGAACGACCTCTATCGACGTGTCATCAACCGAAATAATCGTCTAAAGAAACTTAAGGAAATTCATGCGCCTGATGTTATTCTCCGAAACGAGAAACGTATTTTGCAAGAAGCTGTTGATTCGCTTATCGACAACTCGATCCGACACGGTAGCGCCAGCCAGGGTGCTCTTACCCAGGCTCAGCGACGACCTCTAAAATCTCTTTCAGACAACTTGAAAGGCAAGCGAGGTCTCTTCCGCCAGAACTTGCTCGGTAAGCGTGTGGATTACTCAGGACGATCAGTTATCGTTGTTGGTCCTACCCTTAAACTCAGTCAGTGCGGATTGCCAAAATTCATGGCACTCGAACTTTTCCGCCCATTTATTATTTCAAAACTTTTGGAAAAAGAACTGGCTTTCAACATTCGCGGCGCGAATCGATTGATCGAAGATAGTATTCCTGAAGTTTGGGCTATTCTTGAGGATGTTATCAAAGACCGATTCGTGCTTCTAAACCGCGCACCGACTTTGCACCGACTTGGTATTCAGGCTTTCCAACCGATCCTTATTGAAGGATCTGCTATTCAGGTGCACCCACTTGTGTGTTCAGCTTTCAACGCTGACTTCGACGGTGACCAGATGGCTGTGCACGTGCCGCTTTCTAATGCAGCGCAAATTGAGGCTCGAGAGATCATGGCTTCGGATAAAAACATCCTAAAGCCTGGTTCTGGAGATCCAACTATTTCAGCCAAGATGCTCGACATTATCCTTGGTTCATATTGGATGACCACAATTATTGCCGGCAAACCTGGCGAAGGTAATGCTTTTGCTTCACCTCGACTTGCTATTCTAGCTAACGACTTTGGCGCCGTAGACTTCCGTGCAAAGCTCAAGATCATGGCTCCGGAGACTCCAAAATACAAAGAATTTGCTGGAAAAATATTTGAAACCTCGATCGGCCGAATCGTCTTTAACGACGTGTTGCCTGAGGATTATCCTTTCATCAACAGTGAAATGAACCGAAAGCGTATGCAAGCTTTGGTTGATGATATGATCGAGCGATATGGTATCGCTAACGTGCCTGCCATCATCGACAAAGTCAAAAATAACGGTTTCCGATACGCTACAGTTTCCGGTATCACTTGGGGTATTGATGATGTTAAAATTCCGGTTGAGAAAGATGCGATGATTGCTGAAGCCCGCAAGAAAGCTGGAAAAGTTCAGACTCAATTCGACGAAGGACTTCTTTCTGAAGAAGAGCGAGGCCGAAAAAATATCGAGGTTTGGCACGAAGTTAAGAGTCAGATCGAAAAATTCATTCCTGAAACTCTTGAAAAGCACGGCTCAGTATATGACATGGTCAACTCAGGTGCCCGAGGTTCTATCGGTAACATAACTCAGATGGTTGGTATGAAAGGTTTGATCATCAACACTCAAGGTGAGACTATTCAATTCCCAATTATCTCAAGTATGAAGGAAGGTTTAACTCCGATCGAATACTTCATTACCACTCACGGTTCACGTAAAGGTTTGACCGACACCGCGCTCAACACTGCCAAGGCCGGATATTTGACTCGAAAGTTGTTCGTGGTCGCTCAAGACACAATTGTTTCCGAAGACGATTGCGGTACAAAAACTGGTGTTGTGATACACAAAGGAACCGCTTCAGGTATCGAAGTACCTTTATCTAGAAATATTAAAGGACGAGTACTTGCAGAAGATGCAACTACAACTGACGGCAAAGTAATTTTCAAACGAAACCATTTGCTCACAAAGAACGATGGTCAGAAGATTGAAGATGCCGGCATTATGGCGGTCAAAGTTCGATCTCCACTTACTTGCGAAGCTAACGTCGGTATTTGCGCCTTGTGTTACGGTGCCGACCTTGGGAAAAACAAGTTGGTAGAACTCGGAGAAGCGGTTGGAACTGTTGCGGCACAAGCCATCGGTGAACCTGGAACACAGCTTACAATGCGTACGTTCCACGCCGGAGGTACAGCCTCAGTCGGCGGAGACATCACTCAAGGTTTGCCTCGAGTTGAAGAAGTCTTTGAGAAACGAGCTCCTAGAAACCCAGCTATCGTTAACACTGTTGACGGTATGGTTTCAGAGATCAAGGAGACCGGCCGAGAAAAAACTATCATCGTTTTGGCTGATCTAGAAGACAAGAAGACCAAAAAGAAAGGTGAGGTTGAATATTCTGTCAGTGCGAACCGAACTGTTCTGATCAATGTAGGTGATAAGGTTGTCAAAGGTCAACTCTTAACTGACGGTTCCGCTATTATCGACGAAGTATTTAAGTATGGTGGCCGAGAGCAAGCTCAAAACTACATCATTGCCGAAGTTTCAAAACTTTATGAATTGCAGGGTGAAGCGGTTTCTCGAAAGCACATTGAAGTGATCGTTCGCCAGATGTTCTCACGACGTAAGATCAAGGAAAATGGCGCTTCTTCATTCTCGGTTGGCGATGTGGTTGAACAGCATCAGCTCGCAATTGAAAACAAGCACATCAAGGAGGCTGGTGGCGACGAAGCCCGAGGCGAAGAGGTGGTGATGGGAATTACGGATGTATCGCTTTCAAGGAAGAGTTTCTTGTCAGCCGCATCCTTCCAACACACAACTCGTGTGCTCATTAACAGCGCGGTTCGAGGCAGTAAAGACAAACTGGTTGGTCTCATGGAAAACGTTATTATTGGCCGTTTGATTCCTGCGGGAACCGGTTTTAAAGGTAGTCCGAAGCAGAAAATGATTGAAGAGCTTTCTCGACCGATAGTTGGTGATGAAGGCGTGGAATAAAGTTGTGGTTGAAGTGTAATACTAGTAGCTGCGTAGAGATCTCTTCTAATTCAAGACTCACAACGCTAAATGAGCACCGTCGATACAATCAAAGACCGTTTGTCGATCACCGATGTTGTTGGTGCGTATGTTAAGCTTGAAAAAGCGGGCGCGAACCTCAAGGGTATTTGCCCGTTCCATCAAGAAAAAACGCCATCCTTCATGGTTTCGCCAGCGCGATCTTCATATTATTGTTTTGGCTGTGGAGCTAAGGGAGATATATTTTCCTTTGTCGAGCAGTTTGAGGGCCTAGATTTCATGGGGGCTCTTAAGGTGTTGGCGGATCGGGCGGGCGTTGAAATAAAAAAGGAAGATCCGTCGGCTAAAACCGAACGTGAGCGTCTGTTTCGGATCATGGAAACAGCTTCGCTTTTTTATCACAAAGGCTTGTCTGAAGATCAGACCGCTAAGGACTATTTGAAAAAACGTGGCGTTGAAGTGCAGACAATTCGTGCTTGGCGGCTTGGCTATGCTCTGGCCGAATGGCGCTCGTTGTACGCATACCTCATTTCGAAAGGTTTTTCGGCGCAGGAAATGTTGAAAGCCGGTTTGGTCAAATCCGCTGACAATGGATTCTATGACACATTCAGGAGTCGGATTATTTTTCCGATTGCTAACACTGGTGGTAGGATTGTGGCCTTTTCCGGCAGAATATTTCCGGTTGATGACGAGGCGGCCAAATATTTGAACAGTCCAGAAACGGCGCTCTTTAATAAGTCGGCTGTAATGCACGGATATGACAAAGCCAAGTTTGAAATCAGGACAAAAAATCTGGCGATCTTGGTGGAAGGTCAGATGGATCTAATTCTGTCGCATCAAGTCGGGATAACTAATACGATTGCGACTTCGGGTACGGCTTTCACTGATCTTCATGCGGGTTTGATCAAACGTTTCGCGGAGAAATTGGTCATATGTTATGACGGTGATAAGGCTGGAGTAGCGGCCGCGCTGCGTGCGGCCGTCGTCGCCCTTCGCTCGGGCCTTGATGTCCGTATTGCCCGACTGCCCGATGAGAAAGATCCTGCCGATATGTGTATTGAAAATAAACAAGCCTATTTGGATGCGATTGCAGGAGCTGAACACGTGATCGATTTTGCTCTCGGCACAATATTGCGTGCCAAGCTGGATAAGCGTCAACAGGAAAAGCTGATCGTTTCAACCGTTTTGCCATATGTAAAAGCTTTGGAAAGTCCGGTTGAGCAAGGTCATTTTCTTTTGAGAATTGCCGATCGAAGTAAGATACGAGAGGATGACCTAAGGGCTGAACTTAAACATTTGCCGATCGGTGGGAGTGCAGGCACCTCGAATAGTTCACCTTTAAACTCGGCGGGCAGCGCAGGAAAAAGCACTGTAATGTCTGCATCGCTAGAGCGGCCTATTCGAGAGTCGGTTGTAGTTCGTCAGCTATTTGGTATTATGCTGCTATTGGACAATAGTCCAGCTGTAAAAACTGCTGGGGATACTGCTGGCGATAAGAATCCGGCTTCACCAAAAGAACCACCAGTAACCGCTGATTTCATCCAGAAGGAGATCGCTCGCATCGAAGGTGATGATCGTGCCAAGGCTCTCGTCGAGCGTTTCAAGGATCAAAAAGAGGAAATGCTTTTTGAAGCCGAGCGGGCGTACAGTTCCACGGACTTTATAGAAGCGGATGTCAAAGAATTGTTGAAAAGGTTGGAGATCGAACAGCTGGAACAACGATATGCCGAAGCCGCCGATGCTTTGGCGATAGCTGAGCGTGAGAAGGATGAGGGGAAGACGGCCGAACTTCTCGAGGCATGCAGGCAGATATCCAAGAAGCTTTCAATACTTAAATAAAATAAGACATCATGAAAAAGAAAACCCCATCATCAAAATCAAAGAAGACCACAAAACCAAAGGCTGTTAAGCGTATCAAGAAATCTCAGAAAACTGGGGCTATTTTCCGTAAAGATAAGGTAGTTAAAAAAGCGAGTCCGGTCAAGAAGTTTACTGCCGGCGAAAAGGCCAAAAATATGACGGATAAAGCTAATCGTCTTTTGCTCAAAGGTCGTGAGCGCGGTTTCGTGACTTACGATGAGATTTTGAAAGAATTTCCAACGATCGAAGATGATATTGTTTTTCTTGCTGTCTCTTATACACATCTGACGCTGCCGA
>DMQX01000097.1 GCA_003455555.1 Candidatus Tayloriibacteriota bacterium | reverse complement strand
AAAGATAAACTCTGGTCTTTAGGTCTTTCTAACTTTTACCGTTGCCTTTATAAATAAAGAAGTGGGCTTTGTCCGGTGTCATGGCATCAAACGCCGCAACCACTTCAGTTAAGGTTATTTTTTTGATGTGCTCATTATATTCTTCGTCGGTCATAACTTTGCCATAATCAACATAGCGGCTTACTCCAATATCGTTCAATCGCGGCGCGCTGATACTGCGCATTATTTCTTCACTAAATATCGCATCCTTAACTTTTGAGAATCTTTCCTCACTACGAAGTTCCGGATCTCGCAAAACGTCAATAAAGGCTTGTTTAACCTTTACAATATTTTCAGTTTTGGTTTCCACAATGAACCCGTTCCAACCGCCATCTGGGTGAGTATATTGCGAGGGCTGCACACTGTACGCCAACTCCCGCTCTTCGCGGACAATTCGATAAAGAGGGGAATCGAGGCCTCCTTCAGCCAGCATTGAGGTCAAGAATTCCAGCAAAATAAGTTCCTTCAAGGTCGTCTTGGCCGGTACAGGGAAAAGCATTATCACTATTGAAGAGCCGAACTCCGTTTCAATAATAGTCTCTTCACCCAGTTTCAAAGCTGGCAAAGGGCCAAAAGAAGCCACTGCATGCCTTTCGGTCAAGCCATTATCCGGTGTGACTTTAAAACATTCAGTTGCATAGGCCAAGATCTCTTTTTCGTCTAAATTGCCGGAGATAAAAAGTGAGGCACGAGAACGGTCATAGCCAAGTTTGTGAGCAGATCGCAGTTGAGCGGGGGTGATGGATTTCAAAGATTCTTCGGTACCCAAAGTGTGGTGGCCCAAAGGATGATTAGGCCAGATGTGGTTGAATAGATGATAATAAGCGGCTCGGATCGCCATCGATTTGCTCTGCCTGATCTCCTCGATGATAATCGTGCGCTCAGCGTTTATGCCGGCATCTTCAAGTAAGGGCTGAGACCAGAGATCGGTAATAACTTCGAGCGCTTGCTTCCATTGCTTTTTTTGGACGTGTGCTTCGTAGCCAGTGCTGACCAGATTGGTATGAGCGTTGATATCTCCGCCATATCGGGTGAACGGGCCAATAATTGCGGCGTATCCACCCGGGAATTTTTTTGTGCCTCGAAAAGGTGCATGTTCGAACCAGTGATGAGCGCCGTTCGTGCCGACATTCTGGTCATCAGCTGCACCGGTAAAAATAACCCATTCCATGGCCACCGACTGCACTATGTCTGGCAGTTTCTGGAAATATATCGGTATGCCATACGGACCATCGAGTTTTTTAAAGTTTATCATAGGCGTATTGTAGCATTTTTACTTGTGCTACGTCATAATAACTGAACTAACATAAATTATATGAAAATAAAGAAAATAGGGCATTGCTGCCTACTTATCAAGACGAATGATGTGACTATTCTTACCGATCCAGGTACTTTTTCGACAGAGCAAAACTCGATCAAAGACATAGATCTGGTTTTAATCACCCATGAGCACGCGGACCACATGCATATCGAATCGGTCAAAGAAATTATCAAGAACAACCCGTCGGTTAAGATAATCACCAATTCCAGTGTCGGCAAAAAACTGGAAGAGGCCGGCATACCGTTCATTCTTTTGGAAGGGTCAGCCAAGACCGAATTTGGAAAAGTCTCTCTTGAAGCTTTCGATTGCAAGCATGGTGAAATTTTCGAAGAGATTGGCCAGGTTCAAAATACCGGCTATTTTATCGACAATAAACTTTTCTACCCGGGTGACTCGATCTATTTTGACCCAAAATTGGATATTGAAGTTATGGCGCTGCCGGTCGCCGGACCTTGGTGTATGCTGGCTGACGCGATCCGATATGCGCTTGCCGTTAAACCCAAGAAAGTTTTTCCGGTTCATGAAGCCATGCTTCGTCCCGAATTAATCGGCCTGGCACATAATATTCCCAAAAAAGTTTTGGGAGATCACGGCATTGAATTTGTTCCCATGATCGCGGGTGATGAACACGAGTTTTAGATTTTAGGTAATTGTTGAAATCGGTTGTGATATGATTAGTCACAAGCCATCATGTCTCATAAAAATCAAAAAGAAGAAATAAAAAAAGGTATAAAGGCCATTTGGCGGCATTTGCAACCTTTTAAAAAACAGGTTTATCTACTGATTTTTCTTGGTGTTATTTCCGCGATTGCGAATGGGTTCGTGCCATATGTGACCGGACGTTTTTTTGACACCTTAATCGGCGTTTCAAACCACACGACGGTTAATGGTTATGGTTACTTGCCCTTGTGGGGCTTTTTTCTGCTACTTTGGACGATT
The DNA here is from genome assembly GCA_003455555.1 of Candidatus Tayloriibacteriota bacterium. Taxonomy (GTDB): domain Bacteria; phylum Patescibacteriota; class Minisyncoccia; order Phycocordibacterales; family UBA11359; genus UBA11359. The sequence continues at coordinate 4,688 of DMQX01000097.1, read as the reverse complement.
ACGCAATTGATTTCCAACAATATTGATTGGATCATGGATCGGATCAAACGAATTGTTGATAATGATTTGGGTTTTAGAATTCAGGCCGATGGCTTTATTCATCTATTTCTCTTACCGCTAAGTTATCACAAAAATACGCACATTAATGGAGATATGCAGAAAATATCGCAGGCTGGCTGGCGGATCTCGACAATTGTGCGCAGTATTACTGATATAGCGCCACAACTGCTTAGTGTCTTGATTGGTCTGGTATTATCGGCAAGCATTAATCTGACTTTGGCTGCAATTCTATTGATTGGAGTTATTCTGTATGTGACATTGCTAGTTAAAATATTGCTGCCGGTCGCGGCTCTGGACTCCAAAGCGCATCGTGTCTGGAATGATAGTTGGGACGATGCTGCCTCTTCTATCCAGCAAGTCGACAGCGTTAAACAAGCGGCTGCCGAAGAGTATGAGATCCAAAAAGTTCGGACTTCGATTATGGTTAACTCAAAAAATTTGTGGGCGCAAATTGAACTGGTTTGGAGCAATGTTTCTTTTTTCCAGAGAACCATCGTCTTCCTGACGCAGCTGGCAGTCTTTATTTTTTCGGTTCACTTTGTTTCGACTGGAGCGATCACGGTCGGACAGCTGGTGGCTTTGAACGGTTATTCGATGATGTTTTTCGGACCCTTTGTTGCGCTTGGACATAGTTGGCAAATAATTCAGAACGGTATTATTTCAGCGGCTCATGCCGAAGAGATCTTTGAGCAAAAACCCGAAATATATGTTCCGGAAAACGCCTCGAGGTTTGAGAAAATCGCTGGTGAGGTGAAATTTGATAATGTGTTCTTTAAATATGGGGCGGACCAACCTGATGTCTTGTTTGGTATAGATTTTGAAGTCCAGCCAGGAGAAGTTGTTGCGATGGTGGGCGAGTCGGGCGTGGGCAAAAGTACCGCTATCTCGCTGATTTCAGGTTATTATTTTCCGACGGAAGGTCAAGTACTTGTTGACGGCGTTGATACGCGTTCGATGAATTTGAAAACTTTGCGTCGCCATATCGGGGTCGTGCCTCAGGAGGTCGCTTTGTTCAATGATACTTTGCGGGTAAATATCTGTTACGGAACTTTTAACGTGACTGATGCGGAGCTTGCCAATGTGGCCAGAGAAGCGCATATAGAGAAATTTATTTCGAATTTGCCTGAAGGATACAATACATTGGTGGGTGACCGAGGCATCAAGTTGTCCGTCGGCCAAAAACAGCGCGTAGCAATTGCCCGAGCAATGCTCCGCAAGCCCGCAATCCTTATTCTGGATGAGCCAACCAGTGCTCTGGACGCTCAAACCGAGAAAAATGTGACGGAGGCGCTGGAGAAACTTATGACTGGGCGAACAACTTTTATAATTGCACATCGTTTATCAACTGTGCGCAAAGCCAATAAAATTCTAGTTTTTGAAAATGGCCGAATTGTTGAAACCGGCACCCACAAGCAATTAATCGCCAAAAAAGGCGGTGTCTACCAAAAACTTTACGAATACCAAGTCGGGCTACATTAAGTGATACTGAGGCGATTTTGTTGTTGGATAGCGACAACAGGCAATTGATTTACTGCTATTTTTGCACAGTTTAGGGCATATTCCCCCTAGGCTTATATTTACGTTCCGTAATTCTTATTGTATAATAAGTTGTTAAACTTTGACAACAATCTGTCGAGTACTAGTCTTTTCTCCACGCACTAAGTCTTATTAATTATCCAAAATTCTATATGGCTCATGCAGGAAAAATAAAAGTAGCTTTGGTCGGCGTCAGCGGCGCTTTGGCCAAACGTTTTTTGCCGGAAATTTTCTATTCACAAGTGTTGAAACTGGTGGCCGTCTGCGATATTGATGGCGACCAGCTCAAGCGGACCTGTGAGGCCTATATGGTCAACGGGTATCGGACCTATGATGACCTATTGGAAAATGAAGAAATCGATTTCGCAATAATATCTATTAAAAAAGCCGTTTAGGCTTATTTTTTTGCCCAATTTCTGAAAATTTTGTGAAAGGCAATTTTTATATTATTGCCGGCTGGTGTGACACTACCGGCCGGGCACCATACCAAAGGTTGGCCGAGATTGCTCGCTTCAAGGGTTACAATGTCATGAAAGTTAATCCCGAGTGGGACGAAGCACTTTCTGGACAGATCTTTCCAGTTACCGAGAATGATGTAGTTTTCGGTTTTTCCATGGGTGCAATCCTGGCCTGTATGGTCGGTCAGCGCTATCCGCACCGAAAGCTGATCCTAGCCTCAATGACTCCAGTTTTAGACCTTTCAAGACCGAGTTTGAATATTCTCGGCAAAGCTCTGTCAACCGATTGCAAGAAATTCAAATACGGTGGCGTAAATGCCACCTATTTTTATGGTGAGAGGGAACTGGATTCTTCGCTCGACAGTTTGCGCAGACATTGCGCCGAGTTCAAGGTTGTGCCGAAAGCTTGTCACCAACTGAGTTCAGAGTATATTCAACTTATCGGAGAGGAGCTTTAAAAGTAAAATTGCGTTTACTTAGTTAATATCTTATCACGCCCAGGGACCTTATACTGATTCAATCTCTTTGATTCTTCCCAAGCCAAGTTAAAAATATTTCGGATCGTGTCGGCGATCTCTTTTTGTTTTATAACAATGGCAAAAGATTCTTGCAAACCATAGAAGGAGACCCCGTCCTCATAGATTGCCAGACTGATTGGTGTTTTGGAGAAATTAAAATTTTCGACGGGTATCAGCTGATTTATTTCCTCAGAACCCAAATATTTATACTTCTTCATTATCTCTTGATTCGCGACAGTGTTTGGATTAATCGAGTACAGCAGGACATGTTTCTTCTTCCTTTCGATACTATCTTTTTCGATAAAGCCGGGCATGTATTTGTCTATTTCGGCCATATCTTCATAAGACTTAAAATTAGAGCCGGGCTTCAGAGCTGACAGCTCCTTATAGTACAGCGCTTCCACGTTATTTCGGCCCTCGTAAACGAAAACTTTTGGCTTATGCTTGGTACCTTTATTCAAAGCCTTGAGGTCAGGCATGATGTTTTCCAACATAGTGATCACCCCATCTTGTTTCTCAACTCGTTTTTTGGCCAACTGTAGAAGCAGTTCCGGCGAGGTGGCGACATAATGTTTGATGTTCTTGTCAGCAGACATGTGCACAAAACCACGCTTTTTAAGAGATTCCAGCACCACATAGGTCGAGCTACGATTAACGCCGGCTTGTTTGGCAGTCTCATTGGCTGTGGCAACTTCTAATTCAAGTAGAGCAAGGTAAACCCTCGCATCTTTCTCGCTCAGTCCAAAATCCATGAGGTTTTCGATAAGCATAAAATTGTTGTTAGGCTACAACAACATGAGAGGGAAGTCAAGGGTTGAGTCCATTTTAGGCCGATATATTGACTTTTCAGCTCAACTGTGCTATCATGTAGTTTGTTAAGTTTTGTTCTTTGTCACGTTGGCAAAGACGGTTCAAAGACCTCTCTCTAGAAAGGAGACTCCCATGAAAACGAGCTTTTGGGCTCGCTTCACTCAAATCGTGGGAGCCTGGGGCTTCTGGACGATTTATGGTTACGCCTACGATGATCTGCTGTATCCACTTGCAATTTTCAAGTGGGGTGCAGTTGTCGGTGGCGGCACCATGGCAATTCTGGCATCATTACAATGCGTCCTTTGGTTGCTGTGGTACGAGTGGATGGGCAAGGACTGGTTGGGCGTTAACGTTGTCGAAGACATCAAGAAGGATGGCGGTGGTTGGGTGGAAAAACTGGATGCAAAACTAAAGAAAAGCATCCTTCTATTTCCTCTCAGGATCGTCAGCTATCCGTTTTCGAAGACGTTCCTGCTTGTCCTTTGGGCAATCAAGAAGAGTGATCTACTTGCGTTTGTCACTCTGAATATCGTCCAGGACCCGTTCATTACAACAGTCTTCTTGCGTCACGGTCGTTTCAATGGCCTACGTAAGAAAGATTGGTTCGTATTCTGTGCGAGTTTGGTTTTTAGTAACGGGTATTGGATTGCCCGTAACGTGGTGTTTATCGAAATCATCAAGTTTGGTTGGCACCATTTAATCAAATCCTAGGCGCATCTCTTACCCAGGTGCGCTTTTTTGTTTGTGAAAAATGTGGTACAGTTGGAGAAATTATAATTTATGGATGAAGAGACAAAAAAACTGGTAGACGAACTGATTTCCGATAGGCAAAAATTTAACGATTTTGTCTACACCCCTATCAATGAAGCTATTGCCGAACTAAAAAAAAGAGGAAATGACCACAACCTGTGTTCTTTAGTGGATAAAAGTTTGTTAGACAATATACCCGAGTCTATCAAGAATCAGAAAAGTATGGTTTTGTTCAGGCATGTTGCGACCCCAAATTATGAAATTAGGAGGTTTATGATTGCGGCTGATGGCTTGGATGAATTACACCCGGTTATTTTTGAATATACAGCCGATAAATTTACAAACAGAAACTATTGGAAATATTCTCTGGGTAGACTTTTCTTGCATAAGGGTGTAAATAAGAATAAGGAACAGCTTTTTGACACCAAAATTATTATTGATTTTAATGAAAGTAACAACAAACCTTTAAACACGATCAAGACCAAATGGGGCCAGTCACTTGTTGATTTTCACAGAGAAATGTTTTTGAATAGTTTTAAAAAAATGAGTCACACGA
>DMQX01000043.1 GCA_003455555.1 Candidatus Tayloriibacteriota bacterium | reverse complement strand
AAGGGGTACGGAAATGGGCAGCGTATGATACGATGAACTTATGTATGTCAAAGTGCGGGTGATCTCCGGTTCAAAAAAAGAGGAAGTCATAGTAGAAAAACCAAACTACTTTAAAATTTTTGTGCATGAGAAAGCCAAGCAGAACCTGGCCAACAAGCGCATTCTTGAGATTATCGCTAAGCAATACAACGTCTTGCCCAAGCAGGTCCGGATCATCAACGGTCATCATTCGCCAAGCAAACTATTAAGTGTTGATGTGTAATTTTATGTAACAAAGTCACCGCAAATTCGGTATACTAATGTAGTAGATTTGAAGGCAATTCACGGTCATTAATAATTAATGAATTCGCATGAATATTCGTACAACGACCCATGGTATAGAGTTAACCGACTCAATATCAACCTATATTGAAAAGAAGCTTGTCACTATTGAACGACTCCTTAAAGATACCCCTCCTGAGACATTGGTTGAAGTTGAGATCGAAAAAGACAATAAACATCGTAAAGGCCAGGGATTTAAGGCGCAAATAAATATTTTCTTGCCCAACAAGCGTTTGTTCGCAGCGGCTGAGCACGATGATCTGTATACAGCTATCGATCAGGTCAAGGATGAGATCCTGGGAGAGCTGAAGAAGCAAAATGTGAAAAGGCGGGATGTGGTCCGTCGAGGTGCGGCCAAGGCTAAACAGCTTTTTCAACAATTTGGCTCCTACTTTATTCCTCGCAGAAAATCTAAATAACTCATTTCCGCTCGTCCTTCAGGCACGACAGTTTGAATTATAAGTTGGCCGTCCACCAGGGCGGCTTTCTTTATGCTGACGCGGATTTTTTTTCCGGTATGTTCTTTGAAAAAATATGTGCCCGGCCAGCCCGAGTATGCGCAGAATTTTAGATAGTTTGAGTAGGGATCCGCTTCGAGTTCGATCAGGCCGTCAGCCTTTGCGATCTTTTTGGAATAAGTTGCCGCAGCATGATCTTGTTCTTTTTCTATAATTTTGCCGGCAATCCAATCAGGAATAATTTTAGCCAAAAGTTCGCCACCGAAGTGTGCAGCAATATCCTCGAGTTCTGTTGCGGGAATTGACCACACAGCTGCATCGGCCGCACCTTTCTCAATCTTTTCTGTCGGAATTTTTTCCTGCACGACAATCGGACCGTGATCCATTTCCTTATCCAAGCGCATGATACTTACACCAATTTCTTTATCGTCGGCGAGAATCGCAGACTCGATTGGTGAAGGGCCGCGGAATTTTGGTAATAGTGAAGGGTGAACGTTGAGTGTTTTGTTTTTTGGGATTTCTAAAATATTTTCCGGAATTATCTTGCCGTAGGCCGCGACAATAAAGAGGTCCCAAGGTTCCTTTAAACTTGTCTCGAATTGCACGTCGCTAGTATCCGATTTTTTTAGGCTGGCAGGCTGTATCACTTTAATATTATTTTCCTGCGCCCAAACTTTTACCGGTGGGGCAGTCATGATCATTCCTCGGCCTTGCGGTTTGTCCGGTGCTGTTATTACTAGGGTCGGTAAAATATCAGCCCGCTTTAATTCTTCAAGGATCGTCACCGCGAATTGTGGCGTGCCAAAAAAAGCAATCTTTTTTACGCCGTTTTTATTCATAGGCGATTTTATTTTTTCTTTGCTTTTCAGGAGGAATGTCTTGCAGGTCTTTGGCTGTATCTGTGAACAGGACACCGTTGAGGTGGTCGACTTCGTGCTGGAAGATTTGCGCCAGGAGCCCCGATGAACCACGCTCAACTTTTTGGCCTTTTTCGTCGTGCGCAACAATGGTTGCGCGTGAGGCACGGCGGATCTTGCCATACAGGTATCGCACTGACAGACAGCCTTCGGTCATTATTTTTTTATCTTTTGAAAGTTTGGTGATTTCGGGATTGATGAAAAAAAGGTCGGGGTGAGGATACTCTTTTTTCTCAAAGTTATCATATATTCGCCCAGAAATAGCAAACATTCTCATAGATATGCCTATTTGGGGGGCCGCAACTGCTACTGCATCATCTTGACTGAGCATGGCCGTATGCATATCCTCCAGGATCTTTTTGAAGGCAGCGGTATTGATCGTCGTCAGGTCTACTGGTTCGGCGATTTTTCGCAAAAGCTGGCTTTCCTTTTGGAGGATTTTTACCATAGACAAATTGTAACAGGGGATATGACTTTAGTCAAAAACGGTGGTCTGGTCTAGAGTAAGCTTTCCGGGTCGACCGCGACCGTAAATTGGGGTGGTAAGGCGCGTAATTTGCCCAGCAATTCCTCGTCGATCCACTTTTTGCGTGGAATTTTCATGACACCGTGCATAGAAAATTGGCCGTCGGCGTTTTTTACAAAAGCCGGGAAAAGAGATAGCTCGTATGGTTTCAAAAATTCTTTGATCTTTTCCATTTCGGTTTGGACCGTGTCTTTGCGGCCATGCAGGCTGACTTTTATGAGTACGGAAAATGGTGGATAGTTGTAAGTCTGGCGTTCCTGGATCTCATCCCGGAAGAATTCCAAAATATTTGACCGTAGCGAGTGGTCGAATATTTTTTCTTCAACAGCCCGAGTTTGCAGAATGAAAGATTTCTGGGCCACTTGACGCAGTTGGAGCAAAGTATAGATCAGTCGCTCGTGGATCCGAAAGTCGGGTAGGGAAAATAACGCGTCGATCGAAACAACGGCGGTATGCTCAACCGGTTCCAGATAGGAAACCATCATTTCGGTGCCGATCAGTATCGAGCCTGGTTCGGACATAAATTTTTTTATGACCGCCTGAACTTTTTTGTCGGTGGGTGTAGTATCGCTGTCAATTTTGAAAAGCGGGGTGTCAGGAAACTTTTCCTGCAATTCTTTTTCAAGGCCTTGTATACCTATGCCGAGCATGACCAGTTTCCAGCTGTCGCAATTTTTGCAGTGTTCTTCGGCACTTCGCCTTTCGCCGCAACGATGACAGAGAAAGAAAAATTGTTTTTCACCTTCAACGGTGTTCGAGTGTAGACTGGTCGGTGCATGGCAGGTGTTGCACTCAACTATCGTGCCGCAGTCGCCGCAGAGGGTAAGCGGGGCCAAGCCTCGGCGTACAGTAAAGATAACTATACGTTCTTTCTTTTCGATCGATTTTTTTATTGTCTCGATAAGTTCATCGCTCAAGATCTGAAATTCACGGCCGTGTGAAGGACTGTACGGTTTCATGTCCACGATTTGTTCGTTCGTATTTTGCATGCGCAAACGATAGCTTGGAGAAATTATTTCTTGGCATTCGCCTGACTCGTGCCGCCAGAGTGTCTCAATACGCAGGAGCATGTCGCCATACACGATTTTTATTTTGCTTTTCTTGGCAAAAATTTCGGCAAAAGTTCGGATGTCCAAAAATGGACGATGCATGGTTTTGTAGCCCTTAGCATTTTCTTTTTCGATTATTAACAGGTTGATATCCTTGCGCGGTAAGCAGAGGAATTTGCCGGTACCTATTATAAGGAGGGGGTGTGTGTTCTCAAGTGCGGCTTGCCAAGCCTTGAGAAGCGCCCCTTGCGGCATGCCGCTATGCAGTAGTATGGAATAGTTCTCGATCCCTTTACTTAAGGCCTCGTGGATTTTTCGGGCATCCTGTATAGAAGGCGTGCAAACAAAAACCGATTGTTTTCTGGCAAAAGATTCGCGGATCAAGGATTTGTATTGCCCGGCTCGCTCTTCAAAACCGGCCTGCAGAACAAATTCTTCGTGAAGGTGGGCGCTGTCCGCTAGAGTTGCCTGCAGAGTCGTTTTCTTTTCTGCTTGTTCCAAGATTGCTTTTGGAATGAGTGCGTTCAAGATACTGCCGGTCGTGGCGGCTGATCGTCGACCAGCCTCAACTACGCTTTCAATAAATTCGGTGGATAAGAAATCGTGATGAGTTAATTTGTCGATTTTTTTAATGGCGTAGGGAGCAGTCTTGATCGCCGATTTCATATCAGACACATCCCTTACCGTCACGACCAGTCCCGAAATGGTTTTACTGCGGAGCGGTACCGACACGATCGCGCCGGGCTTGATCTCTTCGCCGGTAAAATACGAGAGAGTTTCTCGACCAATGCCACGCGAAATAGGAATCACCTCGATGATTTTCATACCTCAATAGTCGCAGAAAAACGGATAAATTACAATTATTGACAAAGGGGGCATAAAGAGTAGGGTAATCGGAGTGTTTTGGTTCATTTCGAAAAGGAAACAAACATGGCAGTGGTTGAAATTTTGCAAACTGACGGTTCGGCATTTCTGTATCCTAGTGACGCGGATCAGCTCCGCCTACTTGCGACTCTGGTCGAATTGGACGGTGGCAGGTGGACCGTGTCACTCGAAATCCATTCCAACTTCGGCAGCGTTTCAGCGCAGGCGGTGAGTGAAACGGTTGACGAATTTATTTCGGATCATCCGACGAGACACTTCACCAATCTTGTCGGCATGCTGCAGTGGCTCATCGAAGTCCTGGATTTTTGTCAGAAACCAAACCATCCGATGCTCGCGGTCAGGTTATCGGAGCACAATGTCGCCACTCGGACCGCCCTGGAAGGTCTCGTTAAGGCCTTGCCGCAACACAAACATAAAGCGTGATTGGGGTGTGATACACGCGCTCAAAATCACGAAACTGCACAATGGTGGTGCAGTTTTTTTATACCTAAAATTCTTGAAAAGTTTTTATTTTGGCGCCAAGCAAGTTGAGTCTATTAGCTAGATCTTCATAGCCGCGGTTAATACTGTAAACGTTGCGTAACATGGAGGTGCCTTTGGCGGCCAGCATGCCAATGAGTATGATGGTTGCGGGACGGAGGGCGGGTGGGCAGACAACTTGAGCCGCTTTTAAGGGCGTTGGACCATTAATGAAAATACGATGTTGATCCGCGAGAATGGTTTCAGCTCCCAACTTTTCCAACTCGGTATAATAAATGGCGCGTTTCTCATAGACCCAATCGTGAATAAGAGTTTGACCTTTGGCTTGCGTGGCGATGACCGCGAAGAAAGGTAGGTTGTCGATGTTAAGTCCGGGGTATGGTCGTGACTCGATTTTTTCTTCAAGCGCCTTAAGAGTTGAAGGAAAAGTTTTTATATCAACGAGTCGAGTTTTGCCGTTGTTGGCTAGATATTCGCGTAAAATTTTATATTTAAATCCCATTTTAGACATCTTCAAAAGTTCGAGCTCAAGAAAATCTATCGGGCATCGGTTAATCTGGATGGAAGAATTTGTGGTAGCAGCTGCGGCGAGGAAAAACATTGATTCGGTTGGGTCCTCGCTAGGATAGTAGGTGACAGGCATGTCGATCGTTTCGATGCCGTGAATTGTGAGGGTTGTTGTACCGATACCTTCTATTTTGACACCAAGTGATTCCAAAAAGAAGCACATATCCTGCACCATGTAGTTGGCTGAAGCGAACTTCACAACGGTTTTGCCTGGGATAAGTGCAGCGGCCATCAAAACGTTTTCAGTTACTGTGTCGCCGGATTCATACATTACGACATAGCCGGGTTTCAGTTTTTTGGTTGAAATATGATAGTGGTCCGATTTTGTCTCGATCTTGATACCCATTTCCTGAAGAGCATAAAAGTGTGGGCGCACCGAACGACTGCCGAGTTTGCAGCCGCCGACCTGAGGCAGGTTGAATTCCTTCATTAAATGAATGAGTGGTGCAATTAGCATGATAATGCTGCGGGTTTTTACGGCTGATTCGGTATTGAGGGCAGACATATTCAAAACTTTTGGCGGAGTAATATGAATATCATTCTCAACCCAGCGGACATCCACGCCGATGCTAGAAATAACTTCAATGATACGGCTGACCTCCTCGATGCGCGGCATATTTTTGAGGATCGTCGTGCTGCGGTTCAATAGCGAAGCGCAAAGCAAAGCGACCGCCGCGTTTTTTGAAGTTTTGGTATTAACCTCGCCGGAAAGTTTTCGGCCACCTTCGATCTGAAAATTCATAGTGCCCTTGGAGAGGGTAAGGATGTTGTGGTGGAGGGCTTCGCTAACCTTGGAGAGGATCTCGGTGGTGAAGTTTTGCTCGCCTTTTTCCATTCTGGCCACAGCACTCTGACTGGTATCCAATTTGTCCGCTAACTCTGACTGGGTCAGGCCACTACGCTCCCGCAAAGCCTCGATTAAACCGCCAATTTCCTTTAAATTATTTTTTTCGGTCATTAATATATGAATAGTAAATAATAGTAGCATTATATCACATATGATATAATTGTAAATGTATGTTTTGGGTGAGATATACACAGCTATTTTGCGGTTTTAATGTCGAGTTGTGTTACGATATATTCAGAAAAAAAGTTCACATTTTTTTGGAGAATAACATGAAACTCAAACTTTCCGACTCGTTGTCGCCTGAAACCGTTAAAGGGATCCGCAAAGAGGAGTTTATGAAACTTTTGCACGACACGTACGCCGCGCTTGCGTGCATGGAAATGATGGCGACTCGTCGTCTCAGTTTTGACGGCAATTATTTAGGTTCTTTGGTGAACATGCGGGCTAACAGCAAAATTTTGACCGAAGAACTGAACCAGCGCCTGCTCCCTGATCCATCGCCATTATTTGTGTTCAAACCGATGACAGCTCGTCTGCCAAGTAGTGGTGCCGCATTAATGGCGGGTCTTGCATAACCAAACCCGCACTTTGCTCTAGTTTAGTTTGTGAACCCGCCGAGACACACCTGTGTCTCGGCGGGTTATTTTTTTATTTTTGATCATTTGTAAATTTTATTGAAAGGCACTATGATGAAGTCATCTTTATGGCATTTTTTTCCAGAAAAATCGGCATTGATCTCGGTACCGCAAATACCCTTGTTTTTGTTCCTGGGAAAGGCGTTGTATTAAATGAGCCTTCTGTAGTTGCCGTTTCTGAACAGGATAATAAGGTGCTGGCTGTTGGTAATGAAGCGAAACTGATGATCGGACGCACGCCGGAAAGTGTTATCGCCTATAGACCTATGAAAGACGGAGTAATCGCTGACGCTCGTGTGACCGAAGTAATGCTCCGATATTATATGGGCAAAGCGTTGGGCAGTTGGAGTATTTGGAAACCCGAGGTGATGGTGTCAGTGCCAGCTGGAGTTACTTCTACGGAGCGGCGTGCCGTTATTGATGCGACCATGAGGGCCGGCGCCAAACGCGCCTACGTGGTCAAGGAACCGATTCTGGCCGCGATTGGCGCCGGCATTCCGATCCAGGAAGCTAGCGGTCGAATGATCGTGGATATCGGAGGCGGTACGACCGATGTGGCGGTGATTTCGCTGGGCGGAATTGTGGCCTCAACTTCGGTCAAATGCGCCGGCAACAAAGTGGACTACTCTATCGTTGATTATATTAAAAAAACTTATAACCTTGGCATTGGCGACAAAACTGCCGAAGATATAAAAATAAATATCGGTTCGGCTATTCCGGTTGAAGAAGAGTTGTCAATGATTATCAAAGGCCGAGATTACCTGACCGGCTTGCCTCGATCGGTTGAAATCAAAACCAACGAAGTCGTGAAAGCTATCAGCAAAGAGTTGCGCGAGATGATCAAAGCGGTGAAAGATGTCTTGCAGGAAACGCCACCGGAACTTGCTTCAGACATTATTGATAACGGTATTATGATGACCGGCGGTACTTCAATGCTCCGCAATTTTCCCGAACTGGTCTATCGTCGCACCGGCGTAAAAGCCGTACTTGCCGAAGACGCTCTATTTTGCGTCGCGAAGGGAACCGGTATCGCTCTCGAACATCTTGATACCTACAAGAGAAGTATTATTGCTAAACGATAGGTTAACTATAATACTAGGGGTTTAATGCTAAACTGTGGATTATGAAGCTGCTAAGTGAAACATACAGTAAAACTGGATCAATACACCACGCCTATGCTTTTTCCGGTGAGAAAACGCTTATTGTGCCGAGCTTGTTAAAATTTTTGAAAGAAGATTTTGAAATTGAGATCAAAAATAATCCGGACTTTTTAATCCAGGAGTTTGAAACATTTACCATTGATGACGGTCGTGCTCTACAAGAACGTCACGGCAGGCGAGCACTCGCTGGAAAAAAGATCTTTATTATTTCCACTCGATTTGTGACGACCGAAGCGCAAAATGCCTTGCTCAAAATCTTTGAAGAGCCGTCAGAAGGCTCGCATTTCTTTCTGGTTATGCCTAACACACAGGTATTGATCCCAACCTTGCGATCGAGACTTGTAATTGTGGATGGGGATTCATCCGAGTTAAGCTCGGAAATGTTATCGATGGCCAAAAAATTTGTCAGATCAAGTCCTGCCGAGCGCTTACTTTTGGTGAAAAACATTATTGAAGAAAAAGACAAGGGTAAGGCAATAGAT
>DMQX01000090.1 GCA_003455555.1 Candidatus Tayloriibacteriota bacterium | reverse complement strand
CTCTGTATTCGTGGGAGCAGCAGGAAGTGGCGTTTTATACTTTTTTTCGCCAAATACCCAAGTAATTCAAATTCAAAGAAAAAAAGTTTGAACCGCGAAAGAAACCCGAGAGTTCCCCTCTCCCGCTTCTCTCGCGAGTTTCTTTTTGTAAATTTTATTTTCCTAACCGAATCGTCGAGGCGACCTGATTAAAAAAACTGAATAGATCGTCCATATCCTTGGCCTGCTGCGCGTCCACTTTTTTGATCTGGCTTTGATTGTTGGTGTATAGACTCTCGCCATTAGTACTATGACTAAAGAATGAGATTCGGTAGCACAAGCGATTCTGATAAGCCGCATAGTCAATTCCCTCATAAATGTTTCCCGCGCCCGCATCGTTCCACATATTTCGCGTATAACTTAAACCGTTAATATTAACTGCGGTTGGGCGACTGACCGAGCCATTTTGCGTCGGCATGCAATCCAATAAAGGAATGTTTATATCGATCCTAATTTCGCGCAGCAAATGAGTATGAGCATACGGAGCGGTCGTTGCAAAAACCAAAGAAAGACCATCGGAAGTTGAGGTGAGAATAAGTCCGGCTGGCGCCTTCAAACTCAAGCCTGAACTGAAATCGTTATAACTCGTCCAATCTTTGGGAACGGATTGAGTAGACTTAATGATTTGCGGAGCTGGAGCTTTTTGAAAAAAGAAAACGTATGCAAGTAAAACAACCATCAGAACCGATATGATACCGATGATAATTTTGGGACTATTTTTCATATATTTATTATATCACTAAAATTCCTTAGATATAAAAACTAATTTAATAGATACAATCGCAGATCGGAGATTTACGCCTTGTTTGTCCACTTCGCAATTGTCACCAAAAGCGGTGAACCGATAAAAATCGAGGAATAGGTTCCAATCGCGATACCGATAAGGAGTGCGAGCACAAAATCATGTGTGGCCACACTACCGACAAAATACAGCACAACTAGTGACAAAAGCACGGTCAAAGAGGTGTTTATCGATCGTGTGAAGGTCTGACTAATACTTTCCCCGACTATTTGGTCAAAAGGTTTCTTGTTATTGGCATCATGTCGGAGATTTTCGCGAACTCGGTCGAAGACGACGATAGTGTCGTGGATCGAGAAACCAAGAATAACCAATAGCGCGGTCACAAACAACGTATCTATTTCAAAGTTTTTGAAGTGACCGAGGAGCACAAATACGCCGGTCGGAATGATCACGTCGTGCACAAGCGCAACGACCGCTACCACGCCATACACCCAAGATGAAATTGGCTTCGAAACTTTTCGGAAAGCGAAAGCAATGAACAGAACGATCGCGAGCAGTACGAGCGAAATGGAAATGAGCGCCTTATTTTTGGATTCCTGACCTAAAACTGGTCCGATCGAATCAAATTGTTTTTCTTCAAGAGTCAATTTACCATTCTGACTTAAAGCATTTTCAACCGTGGTTTTTTCAGCTGGTGTGATATCTTTGGTACGCAAAGTGTAACCATTCGATCCGGTTGGGATCAAAGAGTAATTCCCGAGCTTAAGCGCGTCAATACTTGCCTTCGCATCAGTGAGTGAAGGAGGGGTGCTGGTGCCGGTATAAGCAACTTCCAAAACCGAACCACCCTTAAAATCGATACCCAAGTTGAAGCCCCAGACAAACATAGCCGCAACCGAAAGAATAACCAAGATTCCAGAGAACGTATAGAATATTTTTCTGTATTTTACGACGAACATATTATTTTGAGGTTAGCTTAGCTGATCGTGAACCAAAACCGTTATGAAACAAAAACTTGCTGATCTTGGCATTGTGCAAGTTGCCCAAAGCCATCAAGAATGTTCTTGAAACCGTGATAGCCGTGAACATACTGATGATCACACCGAGTCCGAAAACCAAGGCAAAACCTTTGATGACAGCGGTGCTTGAAAAATAGTAAAGTACAATGGCGGTAATGATGCTTGAAAGGTTGCTGTCGCGGATCGAGAACCAGGCACGGGCAAAGCCTTCTTTGATCGCGTCTGAAACCGAAAGTCCGCGCATCATTTCTTCTTTCATTCTTTCGAAGATCAAAATGTTCGCGTCCACTGCCATACCGATCGACAAAATAAATCCGGCAAGTCCGGCCGAGGTTAGAGTCACAGGAATTAATTTAAAGACAAACAATGAAAGTGCGACATAGATAAGCAGCGAAATAGTTGCGAGCAAGCCCGGCAATCGATACCAAAGGATCAAGAACAAAGCGACCACAATAAACCCAATCACACCTGCTTCCGCCGTTGCTTTGAGCGCTTGCTGACCTAGAGAAGCCCCAACTGACTGAGTGCCGACCAATTCAATCGGAACAGGCAAAGCGCCATAATTAAGATTTCGAACCAGGTCTTTAGCACCTTGAGGTGTAAAGTTTCCTGAAATCTGAGCATTACCGTCAGCGATCTGTTCATTGATAACCGGAGCGGAGAGCGGCGCACCATCGAGGAAGATCGCCAATTCTCGTCCGACGTTGTCTTTGGTTAATTTTGAAAAAAGAGTCGTCCCTTCACTATTGAAAGCTAGATTCACAACCGGCTTGCTGACGCCGGTTTGACTAAAACCAACCGTGGCATGCGAGACAAATCGGCCAGTTAGACCGGTCGCGATGGTGTTGGTGTACGTAATGGTCGAAGTCGAGCCAGCCGGAACCAAACGGAATTCGAGAGTTGGGGTTTGACCGATCAAAGCAATTGCTTTGTTAATATCCGTAACACCCGGAAGATCAACGACCAATTTATGATTGATGTTGCTACCTGCCCCGCCACCCAAAACCTGAACGACAGGTTCAGAAACGCCAAAGAGATTAACTCGTCGCTCTATCACGTCTCGCAAAGTATCCATCGCATCACCAACATCGGTAGAAGCAATCTGCGATACATCCGCCTTATATGTCAACTGTGTCCCTCCAGCAAGATCAAGTCCGTACTTAAAAGCGAATCTGGAAAGGACTCCTGTCTTATTAGTTTGAGACGCGTAAATAAAATATCCGACGGCTAGTAAAACTATTATTAAGATCACGCTGAATATTCTGTGTTTTTTCATGTTTTTGAATGTCCGTAATACTAACCTGTTACTGAATAAAAATCAACAGCGGTCGGTACTAGGTGGCGGTACAACTGCGTCATTACACGCCACTTCGTGACAACAGCACGGCGATTGTTTTGAGCGCAATCCGAAGGTCCAAGACAAACGAACGATTCTTTATATAATACAGATCATAAGAAAGTTTGATCTGAGTTTTTTGTGCGTCAGCCGAAACCTTTGGCGGATCTTTTTGATAAAGCTGCGCCCAACCAGAAAGGCCTGGTTTGATTAGATGACGAACCCGATAATACGGCACCTCCTGCTCATACTGCTTCACCAACACCGGTATTTCCGGACGAGGGCCAATGAGTGAAATATCACCTTTAAGCACATTTAAAAGTTGAGGTAATTCGTCGATACGCAACTTTCGAAGCAATGCGCCGATCTTGGTCATGCGGGAATCCTTGGCCAGACCATCAGCTTCGGTATGTGCGAACATCGTTCTAAATTTATAATTTTTTATTATGGCGTTATTCTTGCCTATTCGGTCCTGCGTGAAAAAAATGTCCCCGCCGTCCTCCCATTTAATCAAAATAGCTGAAGCTAATGTGAGCGGCAAAGTTATAACGGCAAGAATAATCGAAATAACCGTGTCCATCAGCCACTTCAAAATATCGTATGTCTGTTTTGAGCGCGGTGAAATATTTTCGACGAACCAGGAATGCGTAACCACAGACAATGGAATACGATCAAAAACCGCTTCGTATAATTGGTGGAAGTTGATGAATATCACTTGTGAAAAAAGAAAAGTGTACAGACTTGAAACCATGGCCTGAGCTTTTTCATGATAGAGATCGACAATTACGATCTTGACCTGTTCACGTTCGATCAAGGAAGCAATATCGCGCTGAAGCTCCTCCGGATCAGCCTGATCAAGATTGATCGTTGCGGCGCAAACAATGCCATATCGAGGATTGTTGTTCATCTCATCCTGAAATTGCTGCATCTCATCACCACCTGCAATGAGCAAAGCCCGCTGCTTTTTGCGGAGCGGCAAATGTGTGACCAAAAACTCACGCCAGACATAGAGCAAAACAAAAGAAACCACGACATATATGAACAAAACGATTTTCGGTGTGATAGCGACCGACGGAATCAAATAAAAGAAGGCGATGGCCAGGGCCGAATTGATGATCTGGGCACGGATAAGGCCTCGCGAGAGTTTTCTTTCGGAAAAAAAATTTAGTTTGTCATAGAGGCCGGCGATGCTATAGACGATTATCCAGAGAATAAAAATTACTGAAAAAACCGATAGGTGCAGGGATAGCAGGTCGCCGCTTGGCAAGGCTCCATAACGGAGCAAAAGAGACAGCCACAGAGCCGCAAAAAGGGCAATTAGGTCGCCGAGTACGAGGACAAATGCTTCCTTTTTTCCTAGTCCTTTCATAGTAGTAGTTATGACTATAGCAAAGAATCAGCTTAATCTCTAGTAGTGTAATGATGAGCATGGTACGATACTCAGATGACGGAATTACTCAGAAAAAAGGTGATCTTCGTGATCACGAAATCAAATTTTGGCGGGGCACAAAGATATGTTTTCGATCTGGCAACTTCCCTGCCCAAAGATTCGTTTGATGTGATTGTGGCATTCGGTCAAGGTGGTGAGTTAGAAGAAAAACTGCGTGCAGCCGATATCAGAACCATAAAGATCGAAGCCTTGCAGCGGGATGTCAGCGTGATCAAAGACCTAGCGGTTTTTTTTGAGCTAATCAGAATTTTCAAAAAAGAAAAACCGGATGTTGTGCACCTAAACAGTACCAAGATCGGCGGAGTCGGCGCGGTGGCCGGACGAATTTGTCGAGTGCCAAAAATTATTTTTACCGCGCACGGCTGGGCTTTTAATGAAAAACGCGGTGCCATTTCTAGATTGGCCATTTCGTTTTTACAGTGGGTTACAGTCATGTGTGCACACACAACAATCACTGTGTCCCAAAAAACCGCTGAGCAGATCTTGAAATTCCCTTTTATAAGAGCAAATAAAATTAAAGTTATTTTCAATGGGGTCGGCAATGAAAACGGCGCGACTGACCTTGATTTTTTTAACCGGGACGAAGCACGCCAGTTACTGCTTGGTGCCACTACTGCGAACACGACAACAATAATAAATGAACACTCAGCCTGGATAGGTACAATCTCCGAACTTCACACCAACAAAGGATTAGATATCGGACTTCGAGCCTTCGCTTTGGTCCTTAAAAAACACCCTGACACTTTTTTTATCATTATCGGTGAAGGCGAGGAGAGGACACGCTTGTCCGCGCAAATTTCTGAACTTGGAATTAGCGACCGAGCGATCCTTGTCGGATCCATTGAAGACGCCAAAAGATATTTGAAAGCTTTTGACATCTTTAGTTTAACTTCCAGAACAGAGGCTCTGCCCTACGTGATCCTAGAAGCCGGATTAGCCGAGTTACCTGTCGTAGCTAGTGCCGTTGGTGGTATTCCCGAAATCATTAATTTGCCCGACCTCGGACTGCTTGTGCCTTTCAATGAAAAAGTCGAACAGTCTTTTGCCGCCGCGTTCGACGAATTACTCAGCAATAAAGAATACGCAAAAACGTTAGGAATCAATCTCAAACATCGAGTAATGACAGAATTTTCCAAACAGAAAATGCATACCGAAACTTTCGCTCAGTACTAACCTAAATATTAAATTGAAGAAACCTAACCGACCCCGACAATATCAGAGGTGCCGGGCGTAAGGCCTGCAACTTTTCTATAGCGTCTCATGCCCATCAAAATCCCGAGACCGATAAATTCGGTCAGCAGGTGCGTTCCACCATAACTCATGAACGGCACAGTGATACCGGTGACCGGCAAAATGCCAATATTCATGCCGATATTTATTATAAAATGACTGGCGAAAAATACCGCCAGACCAATCCCATACAGCATTTCAAAATTAGTTGCACCCTCCAACGCATTCATAAAAATACGCCAAATAAACAACGTGGCCAATAAAATTACCGATAAAGCTCCTATAAAACCCCACTCCTCGGCAAAGGCCGCAAAAATAAAGTCAGTCTGATATTCAGGCAGAAAATTCAAACGGGACTGCGTGCCATAACCAATCCCCTTGCCGATAATTTGACCAGATCCGACCGCGATCGTTGATTGATAAGCGTTGTATCCGGAACCTCGGATATTGGCCAAAGGATGGACGAAGTTCAAAACACGATCCTTTTGATATGGCTTCAGAACATACAGCCAGGCGCCGCCAAAAAGGACGGCGCCGATAAGGAGCACGGCGATAATATGCTTACGCGAAATGCCGGAGGCAAAAACCATGCCGAACCAAATGCAAAAAATAATTATTGCTGAACCGAAGTCCGGCTGCAGGAAAATCAGCACGAAAATAATCAGAGCATAAAAACCGGACACAAAAAGATGGCGAATATTAGCGATTTCGATATGGCGCCGCGAAAAATATTTGGCCAAAAGTAAAATGACGACCAGCTTGATCGGATCGCCAGGCTCCAGTGCGAAGCTGCCAAAACGAAACCAGCTTTGTGCGCCTTTAGCCGTATGCCCTAACACAAAAAGAACAAGAAGAACTCCGCAAGAGATCAAAAACAAAGTTACGATTACCGAAGTTCGTCTCAAGAACCGGAAATCCACCAGGCACAACATAAAAAAAACAGCTAACGAGATGGCAATGGATATCAGCTGCTTATCGAAAAGATAATTACTCCCCACGAAAGCGTTCATGGTAATAAGCCCTGCACCCATGATAGGTAGGACAGAAAAAAGAAGCACCCAGTCAAGTTGCTGCCACATTTTAAAAATCAGTGTCTGTCCTTTCTGAAGCATATGCTCTAGATTGCAATTCCAGCGGGATATATTCGGAGAATAATTTCTTTACGAACGACGGGACTTGCGAACGGCGTGGGCCAGGTAAAAGTCACAGCTGCGCTACTTTGAGGCTTCAAGTCTTCTACGACAGTTCTGGACGCAGTAATAGCGTTATCTTCGGCGTCATAAACTATCGCAATAACCCCAAGAGTTTTGATCATATTTAACGAAAAGTTATGAACAGATGCATCGATCCGAGGCGATGAACCATCAGTCAAATTTATGTTTTCAGCGGAGATGGTTGGATCTTTGTAGTCGGCCAAATTTTGACTCCAGGATGGTGACTCGGTAAATTCAAAAGTTGTCCTAACCGGCACGCGTGTACCGGTACGAACCCCAGCTTCAAAAACTGCGAACGATTGATTGGCCGGCAAAAATGTTCGACCCGCTCTCTCAGTAATCATGGCGTTATCTTTATCGTATAGACGGAAAACATAGCCAACATTATCGACACGAGACAGCACATTTGGGTTTTGAATATACGCGACCAAACTGTAAACACCAGTTGAGGCCTGGAAAGATCTCTGCCACAGCACGATTGGCGCAGAAATATCAGAAGGACAAAGTCTAGTGCAAATACCGCCGCAATCCACACCTTTTTCATTTTGGTTTTTTACGCCATCAAAACAAGTCGGGGTCTTATGAAGAAAGAAAAATAGCGGCACACCGATAAGAACGGCCAGAAAAACAAAAGTTGTCGTACCATATACCAGCTTCCGTTTTGCCGCCCATTGAGATCTCATAACAGAAGTATATCATTAATTATTCTGTAGAGGGTCTATCATGTTCGTTTGGATGTTCTGTACCTTGACCATAACCTGATCGCCATAAAAGGCGTTGGCTGGCTTGCTCCAATTTGAACCGGCATAGTATTTAAGAGCTGCGGTCCTCTGTGCCGTAAAAGTTTGCGCGTCTGCACCCAGCTGCTTCATATAATAAGCGGTGGCCATAATCGCATCTTTTGGTTCCCACGGATTCGCAGTTGTTTTACCAAGTAGGTTGGCCAAAGCGGCACCGTAAGATTCCCAAGTTGTCGGGATAAATTGTGACGGTCCCATGGCTCCGCCCCAGCCATTATTCCAAGGACACGATAATGGCATAGTGTCCGGATTCAAACCCAAAGCTGAGGTGATTCGCAAATATGCCGCTTCATCGTTTCTTTTTGAAGTACCGGCTGCAATATCGGCGGGTCCAGGCATAATAGCCTGCCAATGTTTCTCCGGCGGATCAGAAGCGCGGTTACAAGTTCCGATGTTTGCGCCCAGATTTGATTCCTGGGTTAAAATAGCCAGAATAAATGCCGGCAACACGCCAGTTTGTTTGTAGGCAAAGTTGGCGTAATCAAGCGCCGTCCCGAATGGTATAGACGCTGAATCTCGCAAAGCAAAAAGCGCCGAACGAATAGAATCAGCTAATTTTTTCTGGCTGTCGAGCACAGTTTGATATTGATTTTGCTGAGTTTTACTGAGGTTCAATAATTTTTGTTTTTGGGCTTCGTCAGATTGAATATTATTTTGCTCTGTTACAATCAACTGCCGCGCATCCTCTGCAGCACTTTTTCTTTTATCCAAATCATCCTTTTGCGCCTGCGTTAATTGACGATTCGATTTTGTAGCCTCGTATACATCAAAAAGAGAACTTTTTATCACTTCGATGGAATCCGCATCACTGAAGAATTCGGAAATGCCCTGATTGCCAAGCATAATCTCCGCGAGCGAGGTCGTGTCGATCTCGTTAGTTTTTTTAATGAGTTGAGCGAGCGATTGCTGGTTCTCATCAATCTGACCGGAAAGAACGTTGATGGTCTTGGATTTTACATTAATATCAGAGCCGAGCTGCTCGATAAGAACATTGGCTTTTTTTATTTCCAGTTTTGCTTCGGCAATCTTTGCGTCCAAGATAGAAATATCTCTCTGGATGGAAGCCGTCTCACCTTTCTTCTGGTCAAGTACGACCTGCTGGTCCTTTATTTGCTGTTCGAGGGCATCGAGCTGCGCCTGCAGCTGAGCCTTGCGTGCATCAACAGCGCCACTACTAGCGGTTTGAGCAAAAACTTTAGTTATCCCGGATTGCAAAAAGACGATACTCAACAAAAAGAGCGAAATAAAAAATATGCCTAAAAATGAGCGTTTATTTTTTTGAAACATACAGCAAACTACTTTGCCGCGCCTTCTTTTCCTTTTGCTTCAGGTTTAGCTGAAGCCGCAGCACCTTCTTCACCTTCTTTAACTTCCTTACCCTTCTTTTCTACTTCGATGGCAGTAAGGTCAACTGGAGCTTCTTCAACAACTTCTTCAACAGCCTGAGCGACTGAAGCCACAACTTCTTCCGGCTTGGTTAGGAGAGTAACGCCGGCTGGCAAAACGACATCCTTTGCGAAGATTCGATCTTCAAACGTGGCAAGAGAAACAACATCAACGGTTAGATTGTGAGGCAAATCCTTTGGCATAGCTTCGATCTCAAGTTCATGAAGAACTTTAACCAAAATACCACCGAGGTCTTTTACGGCTGGAGCGACACCGGTAAATTCGAGAGGAATATTAACTGTAACTTTCTTGCCTTTTTCAATAACATAGAAATCCGCATGACGAACATTGTCGGTCACAGGGTCAAGGTCTATATCCTGAATAAGTACTTCGAGGTCAATATCGTTGCCTTTGAGGTTGATAACTGAGGACTCGCCGGCTTGTTTCCAAGCTTTCATAAACTCAACTTCTTTTATTGAAATTGAGGTTGATTCTTGTTTATGGCCGTAAAATACAGCTGGAATAAAGCCCTTCGATCGGAGTTCACCGAGTTTTGCTGAAGCTTCGCGTTTTTCTACCGTTAAAGTAATCATTGGACTATTATATATCTGTCTCTTATACACATCTCCGAGCCCACGAGACTCC
>DMQX01000038.1 GCA_003455555.1 Candidatus Tayloriibacteriota bacterium | reverse complement strand
TGGGCTCGGAGATGTGTATAAGAGACAGCAAAGTTACTATGCGATATTGGATCTTGACCGTTATTTTTGCCATCATCGGTGTCACTATCGCATTTCTAGGCAAACCGATATAGTTTTTTGATCAATTTAATATAAACAATGGCTATCACCAAAGGAAAATCCGACCGAATATTCCTGCTCGTAACACTGCTTCTCATTGCGGTTGGTTTTTTCGTCTTTAGTTCTGCGTCACTCGGTCTGGTGGCTAGGGAAGGAGCAAATTTCGCGACCGTTGCTTTGAAGCAAGCAGCTGTGGCTGTTTTTGGCATCGTCATAATGATCGTGATGTCCAATATCGATGTCAGAAATTTTCGGAAGATGGCTCCATACATCTTTCTGTCTTCGCTTGTTCTAACCGCGCTGGTTTTTGTGCCACATATCGGTTTTGCGCACGGCGGAGCCACGCGCTGGTTGTCTTTTGGTCCGTATACTTTTCAACCAGCGGAATTTCTAAAAATAGCGGCCGTCATTTTTTTGGCAGCACTACTCTCCGGCTATAAAGACAAACTCCTACAATCGTGGCGAAGCCTGATCCCGTTTTTTATCATCCTAATAAGCGTTGGTGTTCTGATGCTAAAGCAGCCTGACACAGGTACTTTTCTAGTCATATTCCTCGCACTGCTTACCATTTATATCGCTTCAGGCGCCCGGCTGGCCTATGTAGGAATCATTTTTCTTTGCTGCATCGTCGCCGTTGCCGGACTGGCTTATTTTAGGCCATATGTCGCGGCCCGATTCACGACCTTTCTCAATCCAAGCGCCGATTCCCAAGGTTCGGGCTATCAGATCCAGCAGGCACTCATTGCTGTGGGTTCCGGTGGAGTTACAGGCCGAGGTTTTGGTCAGAGCATTCAAAAGTTTAGTTTTCTGCCCGAGCCGATCGGTGACTCGATCTTTGCTGTGGCGGCCGAGGAGTTCGGTTTTGTCGGCGCTGCCGGCATCGTCATAATTTTTGTTTTTTTTGCTTTGCGAGGATTGAAAATCGCCGCTTCGAGTAAAGACAATTTTGGCCGCCTGCTGGCAATCGGCATAGTCACGTTGATCGCTGCGCAGGCAATGATAAACATCGCTGCAATTATTGGCGTTATGCCCCTAACTGGCATCCCGCTATCCTTTATCAGTCATGGTGGAACAGCTTTGATGTTCACGATGGCAGAAGCCGGGATGATTTTAAATATCTCTAAAACTCAAAGGAAAGTTTCGTAATCTATGGTCATTAAAATATAATCTCCCAGCTACGGTTCGACAAAAAGGGCAGAGCAGTTTAAAATAGAAGCATAAACTTATATGAAAATACTTTTTACCGGCGGTGGGACAGGCGGACACTTCTATCCGATCATTGGTGTCGCGCAAGCACTCGACAAAGTCGTTAGAGACCAGCATCTTTTGCCGCCAGATATGTATTACATGGCACCGACGCCATATGACATGCGCGCATTATTTGAAAATAATATTGTGTACCGACCGATCTCAGCTGGGAAGGTGCGCCGTTATTTTTCAATCCTGAATTTTTTTGATCTTTTCAAAACAGCCTGGGGCATAATCAAAGCCACAATTGCAGTTTACAAACTTTATCCTGATGTAGTTTTCGGTAAAGGCGGGTACGCCAGCTTCCCGGTGCTTTTTGCGGCCAAAATTCTCCGCATACCGGTGATAATTCATGAATCCGACAGTAAGCCAGGCCGAGTCAACGCTTGGGCGGCAAAATTTGCGCGTCGTATCGCCATCTCTTATCCAACCGCAGCGCAATTTTTTCCGGCAGACAAAGTCGCCTTTACTGGCAATCCGATACGAAAAGAAGTTTCCGAACCTCTGACTGTCGGTGCGCATGAATATTTAAAATTGAAACCGGAAATTCCAACCATTTTTATTGTTGGCGGTTCTCTTGGTGCAAAAACGATTAACGACACCATTATCGATTCATTGCCAACTCTGGTTAGTAAATATCAGATCATACATCAAACTGGCAAAAACAATTTCAAGGAGGTCAGCACGACCGCAACGGTAGTCCTTAGTGGCAATCCAGATGCGGCAAATTATCGTCCAATGCCATATCTTAACGCTTTGGAAATGCGTATGGCTGCCGGTGTAGCCCGCCTGATCATTTCGCGAGCCGGCTCAACTATTTTTGAAATCGCCGCTTGGGGTAAACCATCAATAATCATTCCAATTCCTATCGAAGTTAGTCATGACCAAACATCAAACGCTTTCGCTTATGCACGTAGCGGTGGAGCGGAGGTGATCGAGGAAAATAACCTAGGCACCCATATACTAGTGTCGGAGATCAATCGAATTGTCGGCGATCCAGTTGTTTGGCAAAGAATGGCTGACGGAGCGAAGTCTTTCGCCAAAAATGATGCTTCGGAAAAAATTGCTCAGGAGATCATTGCTATCGCTCTCCAACACGAAGATTAGCTACCCTTATGCTATAATGCTTTTATGTCTCTGCAAACAAACTCGAAAGTTGTTACTCGTTTTGCACCCTCGCCAACGGGTTTTTTGCATATAGGCAGTCTTCGAACAGCCCTTTTCAACTATGTTTACGCAAAACAACATGGGGGTAAATATGTCCTGCGTATCGAAGATACAGACAAAGCTCGCAATACACCTGAATTTGAAAAAGATATTATGGATGGGCTCGTTTGGCTCGGTCTTCAACACGACGAATTTTTCCGCCAATCTGAACACGCCGGTAAACATAAAATATATCTACAAAAACTGATCGACAATGGCGCCGCCTATATTTCCAAAGAAAAGATTGAAAAAGA
This sequence comes from Candidatus Tayloriibacteriota bacterium, assembly GCA_003455555.1. Classification (GTDB taxonomy): domain Bacteria; phylum Patescibacteriota; class Minisyncoccia; order Phycocordibacterales; family UBA11359; genus UBA11359. The sequence goes on along the minus strand of DMQX01000038.1, from coordinate 2,805 downwards.
AGGCGATCGAGCCGAAGTGATCCGCTTCAAAAATCCAAATAAAAAAGTTGCTTTTGACGACCTGATTCGCGGTCATGTCGAATTTGATACGACCGAGCTTGGTGATTTTGTCATCGCTAAAAGCCTAGATGAACCGGTTTTCCATTTTGCGGTCGTAGCTGATGATTTTGATGAAGGAATTACTCATGTAATACGCGGTGAGGACCATATCTCCAATACTCCACGCCAGATACTCATCCAGGAAGCACTCGGCGCTCCACGGCCGGTATATGCCCATCTGCCACTTATTTTGGCCGAAGATCGATCAAAATTGTCTAAACGTAAGCATGGGGAAGCGGTTTCTTTAGCTTACTATCGAAAGCTAGGCTACCTAAAGGAAGCTTTGATCAACTTTATCGGTATGCTTGGCTGGAATCCGGGCAATGACGAGGAACTGCTCAGTCTCGATGATTTCATCTCGAAGTTTACGATTGAAAAAGTTCAAAAAGGCGGTGCGATTTTAAATGTTGAAAAACTAAAGTGGCTGAATAGGGAATACATAAAAAAGATGCCCACCGCGGAACTTCTGAATATAGTTTCGGCAAAAATGCCAAATACTCAAGGTGAAATTTTGGAACGAGCGTTGCCGTCGATCGTCGACCATATTTCGGTTTTTAGCGACATTGATTCCCTAGCCGCAAGCGGTGAATTTAATTATTTGAGCAATGTTGACGACTACCCAAAAGAAAAATTATTCTGGAAAGATGAGTCGGATGGTTCTGTGGTCATAAATCACTTCAATTTTGCTCTTGAAACCCTTAAAAAACTGCCTGCCGAGCCGACCGCGGAACAAGTAAAAACTGCTTTATGGGATTATGCCAGCGAAAAAGGCCGAGGCCAGGTGCTGTGGCCTTTGCGTTACGCTTTATCCGGCAAAGACAAGTCGCCCGATCCATTTGTTCTAATCTCGATCCTTGGCACAATTCAGGCGACGGAGCGTATAAATGCGGCAATAAAAAAACTTTCATAACTGATGAAAATAAAGCTAACTCATATTTTTTCCGTTCTTTTCGTTGGTGCGCTGGCTTTCCAGCTATTTGTGCCGACGATTTCGCATGCAACACTAGTAGATGACCTTCAAAAGCAAATCGATTCCAGGAACGCGACTATCGCCGGACTGGAAAAAGAGATCGCTCAATATGAAGCTCAAGTTTCACTGACCAGTAAACAGGCCGCAACCCTCAAAGGACTTATCAGCACACTTGATGCCACCAAAAAGAAACTGGATGCGCAGATTTCGCAAACGCAAAACAAAATCTCGGCCACCGAACTCACTATAGATAAACTTGGCAACCAGATTGAAACTCAAAAGGACGTAATCGGCCAGAACAACGAGGCTTTGGGTGAAACCATGCGTCGGATGAACCAGGCTGATGATTCGACGTTCCTTGAATCAATGTTGGCGAATGCCAGTGTGTCCAATTTTCTTAACGATGTTCAAAATCTGGCTGAGATTCAAAACAGCGTCAATAGTCGCATAGAAACACTTAAGGGTCTCAAGCAAGATCTGCAGAACAAACAGACCGCGACCGTGCAGAACAAGCAGGATCTGGTCGGCTTCAAAAGTGATCTGTCTAATCAGCAAAAAGCCGTTGTATATGCCGCGCAAGAAAAAAATAAATTATTGGTCCAAACCAAAAATGACGAGGCCAATTACCAGAAATTATTGGCGCAAAAAATTGCCTTAAAAACTTCCGTTCAAAGCGAACTCAATGACTATCAGTCCAAATTAAAAATCGCCATTGACCCAAACAGCGTTCCGAGTGCAGGCACGAGCGCCTTATCTTGGCCGCTAGCGAACATCAGGATCACACAGTATTTTGGCAACACCACTTTTGCCCAGACACACGCCGTCCTTTACAACGGAAATGGCCACCCAGGAATTGATCTTGCCGCTTCAATTGGCACTAACGTTATGGCTGCGTTTTCCGGAACCATCCTCGGAACAGGGAACACTGACACAGCCTGCCCCGGCGGTTCGTGGGGAAAATGGGTAGTCATTACACACCCTAACGGCCTTTCTACACTTTATGGTCACCTGTCAGTGATTAGTGTTGTGGCTGGGCAAAAAGTTACTACGGGTCAGGTGATTGGTCTCAGCGGCGAAACCGGCTATGCCACCGGTCCACATTTGCACTTTACGGTCTTGGCCAGCCAAGGCGTGCAGATCGTCAATTTGCCAAGCAAGGCCTGCAAAAATAGTATTTACATAATGCCTGTGGCGCCTTTGCCGGCATACCTTAACCCTCTTTCATATTTGCCGCCTTTGCCGTAAAATATAAATGATATGAAACATCTTAAAAAAAATACGCAGCAGGGGATTATAGGTTCATTGGTTCTCATAGTGGCCGCGATCATCTTGATTGCCTATTTTAGGGCTAATATTAAGGGTTTTTTCAGCTCTCCACAGGTAAAAGATGCAATTTTAACTGCAATAACTTGGATTCAACAAGGTTTGCTTTGGATCGTTAATAAACTTGGTTGGACCTCAACCCAGATCAAATAATAAATATTTATGGATAAACTTTTTAGAAGAATTTTATTTTTTATTTTGATGCCGATCTACGGACCTTTGGGACTTTTTATGCATTTAACTTATCCTTGGTGGCAAAATCTATTCAAGGGAAATATTTCCGATAAAATATTATTTTTTATTCTAGCGATAATTTACGTGCCGATTGCAGGATTTATGAATATTAGTTACAGCTGGTGGACCGATCTGCACGCTAAATAAAACCTGTCTCTTATACACATCTCCGAGCCCAC
>DMQX01000009.1 GCA_003455555.1 Candidatus Tayloriibacteriota bacterium | reverse complement strand
GAACTTTTTTAGAAAGATTTCATTTCTATTTGCTAATATTCGTGGATGATAAAAAGATTTCTAGAATGGATCGGACTGAAAGAGAAGTTACACACAAGAAATTATCAGCCGCCTCTCTTCAAAGAAGGTGAAGTATGGTGGTGCGCTGTTGGAGAAAACATCGGTGTAGAAATAAATGGCAAGAGCAATAATTTTACTCGGCCTGTTCTAGTTTTTAAGAAATACGATAAGTATTCATTCCTTGGTTTGCCACTAAGTACTAAAAACAAGGTTGGATCCTGGTATGCACCAATCTATTTTTTAGGAATACCGCAAGTTGTTGTTTTGTCTCAAAGTAGAGTTTTTGATTACCGACGCCTAGACAGAAGGATGGGCGAATTAGATGAATTTGAAGTTTCTGTGGTGAAAGAAGTCTTTTTCATGCTTCATATGACCTCATAAAAAAATAACCCCCCGCCCTAAAAGGGCGGGGGTCGTGGGCACATCCCAAATTGCTACCAACACAGTATACTACGCCAATATTTTGAGTCAAGTATTTCGGGGCTATTCCAAAGCTTTCAAAATAGTTTCAACATCAAAAATTTCGGTCGTATCAAATGGACATTGTTCGATAGCGCCGGTGATATCGAATTTGTCTAAGTAGGAAGTAGGGTAATGTCGGAAGGCGGCGTTAGCCCCAGTCTCAATATTGGTGTGGATCGGATAGCCAAACATTTTTGGGCTGTTGATTATCCAAGCGACAACAGAGGGAAGTCCGAGCGCCGCTGCCGCATGTTGCGGGAAAGAATCGATGAACAGGCGTTTGGAAGAAAGTGGTAATAGGGCCATGATCTCGCGGGTCGTAGCATTGAGCCAAGTCGCATTTTCCAACGCTGGCTGGTTGATGTTTCTAATATGAAGGGTGTGATAGCCTTTGCTGTTCATAGCATCAACAACTTTTTGCGCGGTGGCTAGGGGTAAGTCTCGAGCCCAGGAAATCGGATATTTTTGATTCGATGCACCACCACTAGTCTGGATCAAAAAGATCGGCTTCTTGTCCTCCGGCAGAAAAGTTTCCGCTCGTTTTTTTTCTTCCTCTGTGATATGGAGGCGGGTTTGTCGGGTTGTCGCGGTGACACCCAGAAGTTTGCACCAAATATCGATCAGGTGATTGCGGCGGTATAAAAAGTCTTCGGTCAGATATGGGTCGTGTTTGAATATGGTCCAATTCTTGTCTTTGATAAGATCTGGGAAAAGTGCTGATAGGTTATTGAGATCAAGAACGTCTTTAACGTCGGGATTATTTTGCCAGGCGGTTGGGTGCGCAGTTAGAACCGTCAGGTTGTCGTGTTCATGAGCCTCTTTGAAAGAAGCGACCACTGCGGTAGCCAAAATATTTTTGCCGAGTCCTCCGGCAATGAGCATCATGTAATTTTGTTTCGGTTTAATTCTCATAGGGTACACTATCTTAGGGTTACACTATCTTAAGATAAGATAGTTTATTTAGGGCTTTAATGATCTCCGTGGTTTTGAAACTATATTCTGGGATAGCAGTCAGATTGTGTGGTTGGAGGGTGCCTGAAATCCTGAATTGCTCGATCAGGTTTTCTCGGATCTCTGTCACTTCCGGGGTTTCTTTGCCTTGAATATTTCGATGCAGTTTATAACCATGTCGAGTTTCATTGAGAGTGTTCCACAACACGACCGAAGGCAGACCGAGCGCCGCGGCCGCATGTTGCGGGAATGAATCGATGAACAGGCGTTTGGAGGAAAGCGGTAAAGTCGCCATCAACAGTTTATTATCAAAGACAATTTGCTCGGCGCCGGATAGCAGTTGGGCGTTTGCGGGTACGATTTGCAGAACTCTAAAACCTTGCCCAATCATGTGATCAACAACTTCCTGCGCGATACCTTGTTCGGTATTGCGACTCCAACCGATTGGGTAAGGCATGCCATCTCCTTCGCCGTGAATTTGGATCAAAAAGATCGGCTTATCAACTTTTAGCAATTTTACCGGCACTTGTTTTTCCCGGGCCGTAAAATAAATGCGGGGCATCTCGCCTTTGTAAGGTACGCCGCAAAGATTGCACCAAGCTTCTATTAAATGAAGGCCGCCAAAAAGAAAGTCGTTGGTGTGGTACGGGTCGAGTTTAAAAATTTTACTCGTGCCTGAAGCAACATAGTCATCATAAAAATATGGTGTTTGGTCGGGACGGTAGACCCGGTAAATGTCCGGATTATGGAGCCAGACTTCCGGATGCATGGACAGTACCACGATCGGCATATCGGGGTAGGTCCGATGAATGGCTGCCACAACAGCGGTACCCATAATATCTTTGCTGGCCTCACCGATACTTTCGAAGATGATGTAGTTGGTCGCAGTCGTCATGATTTTATCTTTGTAGTATACTACAAGAATTATGATAATAAAAAATAAGCCGAAAGATTTTTACTTCGTCGCTGGTATGCCGCGCTCCGGTTCAACTCTGTTGTGTAATATTTTGGCTCAGAACCCGCGTTTTCACACAACCGGTACCTCCGGAGTTATGGATGTCATGTTCGGTGTCCGAAATGCCTGGGATGGCTTGACCGAATTTAAAGCGGCTCCTAATGAAGCAGGGAAAATGCGTGTGCTCCGCGGCATTTTAGATAATTATTACAGTGACATTGAAAAGCCTATTGTTTTTGATAAGTGCCGCGGTTGGCTGTCTCTCATAGAAATGGGTGAGAAGGTTTTGGGTCAAAAAATGAAAATTATTGTGCCTGTTCGAGATGTGCGCGACGTTTTGGCTAGTTTCGAGAAGCTCTGGCGTGCAGCGGCTGCGGTTAGTCAGGTTCGCCAGGAGTCACAGAATTATTTTAAATTCCAGACGGTTCAGGGGCGAACTGAGGTCTGGATGCAGGCCGACCAGCCGGTAGGACTGGCATATAATCGTGTCGTGGATGCAGTTCAGCGCGGTTACTCCGATCGTTTGTTGCTCGTTGATTTCGATGTGATGACGGCAAACCCCAAAAAAGTTTTTGCGGATATCTATAAGTTTCTCGGCGAGAAACCTTTTGAACACAATTTTAATAACGTGAAGCAAGTAACTTGGGAGGATGATAGTGTTCATGGTTTTAAGGGTTTGCATGACATTCGGAGCCGTGTTGAACCGATGAAACCCCAGTGGCCGACCGTTCTAGGGCCTTTTGCCGAGCAATATGGTAAGCTCAATTTTTGGAAAAACAAACAATAAAATAAATTATTAAGTATGGAAAAGTATCGGCCTACAATCGGTCTGGAGATTCACGCAGAGCTGAAAACGCGAACCAAGATGTTCTGTGATTCAAAAAATGATCCGGATGAAAAAAGTCCGAATGTGAATATTTGTCCTATTTGCATGGGTCATCCTGGCACCTTGCCGGTTATAAATAAAGAGGCGGTCAAACATGTTTTGCGCATGGGTACGGCTGTTGGTGGAACAATCGCAGATTTTACGGAGTTCGATCGCAAAAATTATTTTTATCCCGATATTCCAAAAGGCTACCAGATTAGCCAGTATAAATATCCGCTCGTCTCCGGCGGCGTTATCAATGAGGTGGAGCTTACGCGTATTCACCTCGAAGAAGATACGGCTCGTTCGAGCCATGAAACGGGTGATTACAGTCTGGTGGATTTTAACCGGGCCGGTGTGCCGCTTATGGAATTGGTAACCGAGCCGGTCATCCACAGCGCGGAGCAAGCTGTGGCTTTCGCCAAAGAACTTCAGCTTTTGATGCAAACGCTCGGAGTGTCGGAAGCCAATATGGAAAAGGGTGAGATGCGTGTCGAAGCTAATATTTCGGTTAGCGATACCGATAAATTCGGTACCAAAGTTGAAGTAAAGAACTTGAACTCTTTCCGAGCGGTTGAAAAGGCGGTCGCCTATGAAATTGCGCGCCACATCGAAGCATTGGAGCGCGGTGAAAAGATCGTGCAGGAAACTAGGGGATGGGACGAGAATAAAAACAAAACTTTTTCACAACGATCAAAAGAGAATGCTCATGATTATCGCTATTTTCCCGATCCTGATCTACCAAAATTGAAATTAAGTGAGATTCCGGAATTCTCATTCGAGTTATTAAAGCAATCTTTGCCTGAGTTGCCATGGGATAAGCGTATTCGTTATGAAAAAAGTTTTGGCCTAAAAAAACAAGACACCAATTTCTTGGTTGAAAATATTGCCTACGCCACATTTTTTGAAAGTGCCGTCGTCGGTAAAGATAAAAAATCTATCGAGCTGATCGCGAACTATCTGACTTCTGATGTGGTTGGTGCAGCTAATAAACAAAATCTCGACGTAACTTCAACCTTGATCGGTAAATTGGTCCCGGCGAATCTGGCCAAAGTCATTGATATGATCTCGGCCGGCGAACTTTCTTCGCGCGGCGCCAAGGATGTGATCGCCGACGCCCTAATTTCCGGTGCCGATGCAGGCGAGATCGCTCGCGAGAAAAACTTGATTCAAAAAAATGACGTGGGTGAGCTAGCCAAGATCATTGTCGGCGTCATTTCCGAAAACAAAAAAGCGGTTGATGAGTACAAAGCCGGCAAACAGGCCTCGCTTCAATTTTTGATCGGTCAGGGCATGCGTGCCACCAAGGGATCGGCCAACCCTGAAATGCTCAAAACCATTTTTCTGGAACAGTTGTCAAAATAGTCGAATTTTAGAAAGATTTTAGAATTTTTTGATTATTCCTCTATTTTCATTTGCTAATGTGGAGTGATGATAAAGAGATTTTTGGAGTGGATTCGGCTTAAAGAAAAAATTCATAATATAAAATCTGAGGCACCTTTAGTGAGTGAGCGTGAACTATGGTGGATTATATTTGGAGAGAACGTCGGGTCAGAGATAAACGGTAAAAATGATAGATTTTCTCGGCCAGGTCTTATTCTAAAAAAACTTTCTCACCATTTTTATTTAGTCGTACCTTCAACAACTCAAAAAAGAGAGGGTTCGTGGTATGTTCCGATATTATATGCAAACAAAGATATGTATTTGTGTTTGCATCAGATTCGCGT
>DMQX01000028.1 GCA_003455555.1 Candidatus Tayloriibacteriota bacterium | reverse complement strand
GGACCTTTTCATCAAATAGTATTGTTCGGTATAGTACCGCCAAAAAAGACTGGCTTATTCCAACGCAAAGAATAATTAAGATGCTCGAAATTATCAAGGCGGGAAACAAGGCAATGAAACCCTGATTTTTTTGTTTATTTATTTTGAACATACGAGAATTCATAAACTTTTTTGTTCACTTCCAAGCTCAAAAGTAAAACTCGATCGGTACTGGTTGGTGTCTCAAGAAGCTGAAAAGAGATAAATTTAATTTGTAGTCCCTCATCTGAAATTATGTCGGTGATACCTTCTTCCGAAATTTTTGACCAATCCGCTTCCGCCTGAATATAACCATCCAGCCGAGACGACATGAAATAGAGTTCGTCGACCGTATTCTTTCCGTTTTGCAAATACCTAAGCGCATCCACTGTTTGAAAGGCTGCGGAAAATGCGCTTGAGAACAAAACGGAGAACAATCCGATATAAATAATAATTTCAGCTAACATATTTATGATGATAACGAAATATGAAAAAAGTCCTGATCATCCTGCGACACAACGTACATAGCCTTGCTGTTGCAAGTCAAAGCTACGCCACGGGACGACAGCGGTGTTGCCCTTGCAACGATCGGTGCACCAGGAGATGCAGCAGCCAGACCGGTCTGCACGATCTGGAATGCGGCACTAGGGTTGCTCGTTACTAGATACAAATAATCATTAAACCCCAGCATGTTTTCAATAGTCGCATCATTTTTTAGGCTAGAAGAAACCAATGAAATGGAATCACGACCCTGCAGCATCAGTTCCGGATACGGACTATAAAAACCTCCAAGAGACCGCCCAATTGCAATATCTTCCCCTAACATTTCCACACTTTGCGCCCCTTGCGTTTGCCAACCGACAAAACTCGCTCGAGCCACTTCGGAAACTAAGTTTGGATTGGCAATATTGAGCAGAAAAGCCGATATTTGACCCGGACTTACAATAACCGCTTTGTTGCCCTGCACATCAATATCGTTTACCGTGCTGCCGACCTCAAATGAACCGAGAGCGATCGGTGACTCCGGCCTGGACACATCAACAACGTGAAATTCCGGACCGGCATTTTTTGTTAGACCTATGAACATCTTTTGAGCATAATAATGAACCGATTGACCATAACCAGCCGAACCGGAAATCACGACCCCCGGCAATTTGGCCTGCGCCGTAAGTGTCGGATGCAATGGATCTGTGACATTTATGATTTGCATTTGATAACTCCCGGCATTCGCAGCAAAAACATAATTTTTTGCGACAGCAATGGCGGCTATTCCTGGACCGGTGTTAATGTGGCTCACAATTTGCGGACGGCGAATATCATGAACGTCAATTACATACAGATCCGGTAAGCTTGAAGTCGCGCTATCAGCCGAAACATAAACATAATCCCCAAAAGCCGCGACATCAGTTATCGGATTGCCCGGATCGGCATTTAGTACCCCGAAATTCGAAATGGGCAGGTTGTCTTTGGCACCATCTAACCAGTCACAATCTTCAGCGCCCACTGCGTTTTTCCAATCGACAATCTGATCAGTTAAAACCCGATGTTTTCGCGTGACACCTTCTTCCCATGAAACATCAGCAGAAATATTTGTTGTGAATGAATTGCGAAATGAAGTGTTAAATTTTGTCAGGAACGCACCGTCGCGTTTTTCATAAACAGATAATTCATCAAACGGCGTAAGATGCGCAATCGAAATATCCTCTCGCGCTTTCAGTTGCGCCTCAAAATTATTTTGAGTACTTATCAGCATAGCTTGCAGGCTAGCCACGACGATCACTACGCTACCGAGCGCAATAGATATAATCGCGCCTGCTAGAAGTATTTCGGACAGAATCATGCCTCTTTTATCGCCCATCGATGTATCCATTTTGGTCTATGATTATTTCCGTAGCCAAGCCTTCGCTAAAACTCAATATCATTTTTGTTGAGGTTGCCAACGTAATAGTTTTCAAAATCAAGTTTGCAGGCAAAGAATGCGCTAGTGAAATACACAGATCCTGAGGATCTTTTATGCAATAACTATTACTTGTTGTGCTGACAACGAATTTTTGGTCTTCAACAAAAATCCTGGTCCTGGCCTCCAATAAGGCATCGACTAAACCCTCGCGTTCAGACGAAATGATATACCGATTATATTCCGGGAAACCAATAAAAAAGGCGCCGGCAATTAATAATGACAAAATTCCCATGACAACCACAATTTCAATCAAGCTGAACCCGCCATTTTTTTTCATGTTAGGTGCTATTCATATGGGAAGTAATGCTATACATAGGCGTCACGACCGAAAAAGCCACAACTCCAATAGCCAGACCAATACCAATCATTAGTATAGGCTCAATGCTAGCCGATAGAGACTTAGTCAGCCCATCCAGATCACGAGCATATAACACATGCGCATAATTAAAAGTTTCCGCTAATTTCCCCGTTTGTTCCCCGATGCTTACAAGATCTGAGTATTCTTGCGGAAAATATCCTCGAAACTGCCCTAGCGAATATCCCAAAGACACACCGTTTGAAAC
>DMQX01000060.1 GCA_003455555.1 Candidatus Tayloriibacteriota bacterium | reverse complement strand
CAATTTCCGGACCAAAAACAAAAACTTCCGCCTCAGGATGAGCCGCCAACAATTTCCGATACCCTTCATGCAGAACAGGTATATATGCAATTAGGACTTCCTTATTTTTAGTCACTTTTTTGCTTAGTTGTTATTTAACTCCAGCCAAAACTTCTTCGATAGTTTTAATAAGCTTTGGCGTCAAAGCTTGGCCAAGTTTCTTGGCGGTATTAATCTGAAGATTGCGGATCTTGGCACTTGCGGAAGTTGTAGCACGTCGTTCCAAAACGACTATCTCTTTGCAATATTTTTTCAACTCTTTCAATTGTGCCTTACTATAAGTTTCTTTGGTAGCGATAAGCACGTCAGGCCTGATTGTCTTGATCAAACTCCATTTTGGGTGATGAAGTTCCTTGAGAAAAACCGCGTCAACCGAACGCATATGAGTTAGCATCTCCAAGCGCTCGTCTTGAGGCACAACTGGTCGGTCCGGGCCTTTTCGATGTTTAACTTTTTTGTCGCTATCAACTCCGACGATTAGCAAGTCTCCTTTCTTCTTGGCATCTTCCAAATATCGTCCGTGTCCAATGTGTACCATATCGTAACTACCTTGCGTCAAAACAATTTTAAGCCCCAACCCTCGGCAATGAAACACAAGTTGTTCCATTTTTTTATGATCCGTAAAAATTCTGTCTTTCGGATTTGATTCCTTTGAGAATACTCCTTTGCCAGTCGCGACGATATTGTCTTTCATATTAGTATATTATCTGTATCGCCTAATAATAGGCAATTTCCCACCAAAAAGCAAAGCTAGACAGCGACTAGATTTTGAAGTGTTTTGCCAGCCTTGGACCTGCCTGAACGATGTAGTTGGAGGAGATTGTGTCGTACGATTGAGGAGGCATATCGGTCATGCGCTCAAATTTGACCTTAGCGATAGGCTGGCCATGGCGTACTATCAAATCCTCAAGAGGTCGCACCTCGAGTGTCAGTGGCCTGCCTTTGCCCTCAGCGCGTGTGCCCCAACCCCATCCCGGGTCAATGAACCCAGCATAGTGCGAACGAAATTCGGCACTGCGCACATCCATCGGGATCATTTCGCAAGCCAGCTCCGGAGGTACACGGACCGCTTCATGTGTGGCCAACAAATAGAACGCCCCTTTTTTCAAATAAGCGAAACCATCTTTTATCTCGATCTTCTTAAAAAATTTCTTTTGATCATGATGCCCGACCAACGATAGGTCAACAACGTTGTCTGAAACAATGCCTTCATAGCCAGGATTCTCGCCTTCCAAGTCGAGGGTCAGCACAACCGAACCGTCTTTCTCACTGACCGTCATATCTTCGTATTTATAAGCGGTGCCTTTGTTTTGATACCAAAGCAATTTGTAATTTTTGACCGCCACTTCAACTTCAAAAGGATTGAGCCGAGTGTCCATATTGAAAAAACGGATCTGGTTGAGCGACGCACCTTCAAAAAGTTTTACCGGAAAAGTCTTGGGGATTACAAAGATCCAAAGCTCGCCGGTAAAGCCGGGATTGACCGAATCGTATCGCGAAATACCGTCCGCAATCAGTCGCACATGCAAATCAATACGACCAGAAGTGGAACGTGGGTTGAAGAAACCGTAAACAGAATGAGGTAACTCCAGCAGCTCGTTGAGCCGCACCAAATAAATCTGATCGTGCAAAAGCGGTTTGCTGATCGGGTGTTTCTTCTTGTTTATTTTTCCTAAGATCTTTCGGACAGTTTCACCTTTGGTCGGTTGAAAAATCCCGTCCACGGAATATATTTCATCAGAAATAGAGAGGTCAAGCGAAGCTGGCCGCACATTTTCTTCTTTGGCATTTTGAATAAAGCCGGCGCGAATCAGCTCAATGATGGTCTGGCTTGGCAGAGTGCCCTTCCCGTTCAGAATACTGGCGTTCATGATGCTTTAACTATAGGCCTACCTGCCCAAAAATGCAAAACATCACCCATGAAAACCAATTTTTGGTTTTTCTGGCTCTTCCGGTAACTCCATAAGTCTTTTGATAGCCACAAACACAACTTGAAATTGTTCATCGTATTTTTCCTCCAACTCATTCAGTCTTCTAACGAGATCTTTATTTACAGAAAGTAATCGACGAAGTTTTATGAAAGTTCTGACAATGGCTACACTCATAGCTACTGCCCTCTCACTATTTAGAACATTAGCTGCCATAAGAGCGCCATGTTCGGTAAAAGCATAGGGCAACTTACGGCGGCCTCCGTAACTTGAAGTCGCAAATTGCGACTTCAAGTTACCAACTTCTAGCTGAGTGAGCTGGAACCTGAAATCATTCGGGAAGCGCCCAATGTTTCTTTTGGCAGCTTCATTAAGCCTCTTCACTTCTACCCCATATAGCGCTGCCAAATCACTGTCCAATATCACCTTTTTATTACGAATAATAAAGATTATTTGTTCAATTCTCTCCTCAGGAATAAGACTTTTACTATTTGATTTTTTACTCATCCAAAAACCCTATCATACAGCGTATGAAATCTTTCTAAAAAAGTTCTAAAGAAATCCTAAAATCTACGAAACTCTATCGCGATTTTTAATTAAATCGTACATTCCGCCAATTAGAGCCCCGAGTGAAAAATAAACTATCAAGTTTACAATAAGAACAATGCTTAAATAACCAGTCAGAACAGGGATATCGCTACTTTTAAATATACTATCAAAGTAAAGCGCGGCGAACCCTCCAAAGATAGACCCAGGAAACACGAAAGGAGTATAGAAAAGACTTTCCGTGAGGTAGGTCGACTCACCTGGCTTTCCGAGAATACCAACAAATTCAACAACAATTATAATAAATGCTGTGATAAATGAAAAAGTTAGTGCCAACCTCATCGAATATATTTTTGTTTTCATGAGTTTAATATAACACAACGTTTGATGGATCTGTTGTGTATATCTTTTACCCATAAAACAGAAAAGTGTCTTGAGAAGCACCCCGCAGGACGACGGTCCGAGGATAAGGAAAAAGTCAGTAAGACTTTTTCCGTGTGATTCGAAAGACACTTTTCTGTTTTATGGGCACTATATGCACAAAAAAACCACCAAGCGGTAGTTTTTTGTTTTTGTATTAAATTTATTTAACCACCTCCACCCCCATCGATCGCGCACTACCTTCAATAATTCGCATAGCAGCTTCGATATCATTGGCGTTCAAGTCTACCATTTTCTTTTCAGCGATCTCGCGGATCTGAGCTTTGGTTATCTTGCCTGCCTTTACGAGTTTGTTCTTACCGGAACCAGCTTCAGCCTTGATCGCTTTGAGGATCATGCCGGACGCAGGCTCAGTCTTATAAGTCATCTTGTAAGTACGGTCATCGAAAACTTCGATAATAGTAGGTACTTTTTCACCAACACGAGTCTTGGTTTCCTCGTTAAAACGCTTAACGAACTCGCCAATGTTAATGCCGGCTTGGCCAAGTGCAGGTCCAAGAGCTTGTCCAGGAACGGCTTTACCGCCAGGAATGATCAGTTTTAATTTTTTTGTAACTTTTTTAGCCATGGTTTCTTTCCTAATATGATAAATTTGAAGCGTAACAGTGGATAAGACTCTACCCTAAACTTTCTTAACTTGCAAGAAGTCCAGCTCGACAGGTGTTTCTCGGCCGAACATCGACACGAGCACTTTTACCTTGCCACGTTCCTCATCAATGCTGTTGACTGCCCCCTCTAGGTCCTTAAATGGACCGTCAGAAATGGTTACTCGATCATTGATTACGAGGTTGATAGCATGTTTTACGTCATTTGAGTTCATGCGTTTGAAAAGAATCTCAAATTCTTTCTTGTCGATAGGTACAGGATAAACTCCGGAGCCGACGAAACCGGTCACGCGAGGCGTATTGCGCACCACGTACCAACTATCATCCGTCACGATCATATCCACCAAAATGTAGCCAGGATAGATTTTCTCTTCCTCTTCAACACGTTTGCCACCCTTCACTTTAATCTTCTTTTCAGTTGGAACAAGGACGTTAAAGATCTTGTCTCCCATACCAAGAGAATCAATGCGCTGACGCAAGTTTCGGGCTACGGCATTCTCATATCCAGCATAGGTATGGATGACGTACCAGTTTCGTTCTGCTTCAATTTGTTGTTTCGCCATACGTTTTTAATAAGATATTATGAAATTAATTTTTGCAAAATGCTTGAAAAGAGGAAGTCAAAAGCGCCGAGCAAGACCGCTACGACCGCAGAAAAGACAATCACGATAACCGTATAGCCGATAGCCTGAGCGCGGGTCGGCCAGACAACATGCTTGATCTCGGCTCGAGTTTCCTTAATATAATTTGTGAGTTTCATATAGAGTGCCGTTAAATAATGGATTTTCTTACTAAAAAACCCCGCTGGGGGCTATTAGTACCATATCACAATGGTAGAAAAATGCAAGTACCGAACTTATGGTGCATCAGTCACACAATAAGAACCGGTATAATAATCATTTCCCGGCTCAGTCGATTGCGGGACGAAATTTGGACTGTCTTTTGTGCCCACATTCTTGTAAAAAGTTGTTTTGTCCATACCAAGCTTGTCACCGTAAATAGGCGGATCATTTGTATCATAAACAAGTAAGGCGTAATTACCGAAAGGTTTGCTGCCGCATGCGAAATATCCCTTGGAGGCATTCCAGCCTTTCGTATATGAAGCAGGCTGATCGGTATTGTATTTGAAGTAAAAATTACTTCCATTGTTTGGCCAGAACGGGTTTTTTGCAATTTGCGAAATATAATGTCCTTGTACTAATAAGCCAATCCCTAAATCGCTGCTGTAAAAATCTGAAGACCCGTTTTTGTCATCTACCTCAGTCCCGCATTCTCCTGGATTACAATTGCCAACACTATCTACAAACATCTGGTCAATCACCCTCAATCTTGGATCAGAATTTTGATACAGTAGTATAGCTTTTTGTAATTGGTCAAAATTTGCTCTGATTACGGTAGCTTGCGCTTTTGTTTTAGCAGAATTCAAAGCAGCAAAAATAATTGTAGAAAGAAGTGCGATAATTGATATCACAACCAACAATTCAATTAAGGTAAATCCATTTTGCCTTTTCATCTTTGGTTTCTTAGCTGATCCATTTTCTGAATCTCTGAACCCAATTCAACAATTTGCCTTTTTGGCTGAAATAATCCCAATGAATATGAAGCCATCACCCCGGCCAGCAGAAAGAAAATAACCGCCACCACCACCATGGCCCTTTCGGCGGTTTTTTTATTACTGATCCCTAAACTCATAAACAATTTGGTGAGACCTGAAACACCCTGGGTTCGGCCCACAACAC
>DMQX01000072.1 GCA_003455555.1 Candidatus Tayloriibacteriota bacterium | reverse complement strand
TATCTTATCTTAAGATAGTGTAACCCTATGAAACCACAAATTGCCATTTTCGGACTTGGACGCATGGGCGGACAGATTGCACGACGTTTGCACAAAAATAATTTCACGGTTTTTGCCTGGAACCGCGGTGAGGAACATGTGAAGGAGATCAAGCAGGCCGGAATTGCCGCCTCACAAAATATTGATGATGTTGTAAAGCATTTTACCGCCAAGCAAAGAATTTTTTGGATCATGCTGCCGCATGCTGTTGTGGATGATTTTCTTTTTGGCGGCAGCAAAGGCAAGAGCACGATTGAAGGTGGTGGGCTGGCGCCGCATTTGAAAAAAGGTGACATTGTGATCGACGGAGGAAATTCTTTTTATAAAGAAAGTATTGAGCGTTCAAAAAAGCTGGCCAAGATAGGCGTAACTTTTTTTGATTGTGGTACTTCCGGCGGTGTCTGGGGGGAGCGAAATGGTTTTGCTTTGATGGTTGGTGGGCCAAAGTTGGCTTGGAAAAAAATTGAGCCAGTTATGCAGACACTTTCTGCGGGCGACAATTATGCATTACTTGGCGAAGCCGGCGCTGGACACTTTGCCAAAATGGTACACAACGGTATGGAATACGGCATGATGGAAGCGATTGCTGAAGGATACGGCGTGTTGGAAGCAAGTAAATACAAATATAATTTAAAAGATGTGACACGAGTGTATCAGAAAGGTTCGGTCGTGCGTTCGTGGCTTATCGACCTTTGCCGAAATATTTTTGAGACCGAAAACTTTAAAAAAGTTAGCGGCAAGATCGATTCGAATGGGGAAGCGGAATGGACAATCAAAACCGCCAAAGAGCTCAAGGTGGATGTGCGTGTGATCGCTGATGCTCTCAAAGTGCGCAATGAATCCGCCAGCTCAAAAAATCAGAAAAAGTTTTCCAACAAAATGGTCGCCCTCATGCGCAAGCAGTTTGGCGGGCACGAGGTGCATAAGAAGTAAGAAAACCCCCGCACATGCTAATCGCGATGTACGGGGGTGAGCTCTTTGTTGACTTGTTCCTTTTTTGTAAAAGAAATGCTTGTGCTGATTGAAAGTGCGTAACGACAGAGTTTCAGACGAGTTTCCGGTATGTTAGAGGTATAGATGCGCACCTCTTGGGCGGCGGTATTACCGCGAACCGTGAGAAGTATTCCTCCATTAATTTCGGCAAATTTTACTCGGAACTTGCCTTGAGCTCCGTGTTGGATTGGACGAATGATTCCCAGAGCTACCCGAGTCACCTCCACTTGAGATGAGGCGAAGTCTACCAGCGTTTCAGCCGCCTCAATGAGGGTGGTGTGTCCAACAAATTTTCCGCCTCCACGATGTCCTTTAGATGGCATATGTTTTTCTCCCTGTTATTTAGATTTTAAAATTTCTGCTAGTTAAATTAACATGACATGATGAAGAAGTCAAATAACTCTCAAGCAATTAAATATTCTGATATACTTCGTGTATGACCCAAAAGGATGCGCTCGAAATATTGAAGCTTGGACACAATGTCTATCTGACCGGCTCAGCGGGAAGCGGCAAGACATATCTGCTCAATCAATATATAGACTATCTCAAGAAAAATAAAATTGAGGTGGCGGTGACTGCTTCGACTGGCATTGCGGCCACGCACATGAACGGTATCACAATCCATTCGTGGTCTGGGCTCGGTATTCGCGATGTACTAACTGAAGAATCCATGCTCGAATTGGAAGAACGACGCTATTTATGGGATCGAATTCATAAAACCAAAGTTTTGATTATCGATGAAGTGTCTATGCTGCACCACTTCCGCCTGGATCTAGTTGATATGCTCACACGACGCTTCAAACGCGATGAGCGACCGTTTGGAGGCATGCAGGTCGTGCTCTGCGGTGACTTCTTTCAACTGCCACCGGTATCGAGGCAAGGTGAGAGGGAAGCGCATTTTGTGTACCACAGCGATGCTTGGAAAGCGCTCGATCCGACGATTTGCTATTTGCACGAACAACATCGGCAGACCGATGAAAACCATGTCGCAATCTTGAATGAAATCCGAAAAAACGATGTGACCGAGGGCACATATGAACTTTTGCAAAGCCGTTTCAATAAAGATCCGGATAATTCTGCGGAGCCAACGCGACTGTATACTCACAATGTTGACGTGGACACGATCAATACAAAAGCGCTTGGTGAAATAGGGGAGGAGAGTCGCATTTTTGAAATGAGAAGTTCAGGCCGGCCGCCTTTGGTCGAGTCTTTAAAAAAAAGTTGTCTCGCGCCGGAAAATTTACATTTGAAAATTGGTGCCCGAGTAATGTTCGTCAAAAATAATTTTGAAGGAAAATATGTGAACGGTACGCTTGGAAAAGTTATTGATTTTGAAATGGACGCTCCGATTGTTTTGACGACAAAGGGGGATCGAATAAAAGCAGTACCAATGTCTTGGAGCATTGAAGAAAATGGCAAAGTTAAAGCGGAAATCAGCCAAGTGCCTTTGCGCCTAGCGTGGGCGATCACGGTGCACAAGAGCCAAGGCATGAGTCTCGACGCAGTCGAGGTTGATTTGTCCAAATCTTTTGAGCGAGGTATGGGATATGTGGCGCTTTCTCGTGTGCGAACGCTCGGTGGCTTGAAATTGTTGGGTATAAATAGCATGGCGTTGCAGGTGCATGAGGAAGTTTTGGAATTTGACCAAGAACTGCAGACTTTTTCCGATACTGCTGTGGACGCTCTGCATGACATGAAGAAAGAAACCAAGGAGCGTATTCAGAAAGAATTTGTTTCCAAAAATGTTGTCAAAGAAAAACAAGCTGATCAAAAAGTTTCAACGTACGATGAGACAAAAAAGTTGCTAGCCGAGAAACCTTCGTTGGCCGAAATGGCAAAAAAGCGGGGGATGACCATAGGTACTATTTTGAGTCACCTGGAAACTTTGTGTGATGAAAATAAAATCGAAGCCTGTCGTGAACTTACCTATTTAAAACCTGAAATAAAAAGGTTCAATAAAATGCAGAGTGCTTTTGAAAAGGTGTTGGCCAAGACAGGTGAGATGAAACTTTCCGCTGCGCGCGATATTTTGGGCCGGTCTTTTGATTTTGAAGAGATCCGCATCTGCCGCTTATTTGTGAAAAAATAGATGACCATTCACTCTTGGGTTTGGCGAAGAGTTAGAATTCGGAAAGTTCGGGTCCGCGCTGTGCGGCGCGGGGCTAGTGGTCGGCTTGAATATCTAAAGTACAAAGAAGTTGCTCGAGATCTGGTTTTGAGAAAACTGGCGGAGTTTAATTTATTTTACAATTTTAAATATAATCGAATCTCGATTAAGAATCATAAATCTCGGTGGGGAAGTTGTTCAAAGAAGGGTAACTTAAATTTTAATTATAGACTCGCGCTGGTTCCGGAATCTCTGGTTGATTATGTTGTTGTTCACGAGCTATGTCACCTCGGTGAGTTCAACCATTCGAAAAATTTCTGGAATCTCGTAGCTCAAACCGTGCCAAACTATTTGGAATTGCGAAATCGGCTACATAAAATTAATATGTAATATGTGTCATATTCGAACACCTTATGAAACTTGCCCATAGGAAATAGCGCCATAAAGTAGTGGTATAATTAAGGAATGAAGAACCTTCTCGTTGCATTCGTGGTTGTGGTAATTTTCGGAGCTGTTGTGTCTTTTTGTATCGGCTATTTTGTCTCGAATAAATTAGGGTCGACTCCAACCACGGAAGTTAGATCTACAGAAATTCAAAAACCCCGACTCTTGGTTATTCCCACAACCATTATCCAGGGTGAGCCGGTGATGATCCAAGTGACTGGCACGAATGGCTTAAATAGCTCCACAACCGTCAAGGAAATAATTTTTGCGGGAAAAAAAGTTAGTTTCCATACATATAATTCTAAACCAACTTTTTTTATCGGGATTGCCCTGGCAGGGAAGGTGGGCGTATATAATATAAATGCGAAGTTGACAGATGGAACAATTTTAAAAAATACACTCACTGTTTCTGTGCGCTCAAAGGTTCAAGCGCCGCTCGGTATTCCACAAAAGCTTGGTGGGAACACAACATCTAGTCAAACAAATCTTGTAAATACATTGGTCAAAGAGAATTCGATCATCAAAGCCCTGACTACGACTCCACAAATTTTTTGGGATAAACCCTTTCAATACCCGATCAAAGATCCGATCATAACCGATCCTTTCGGTTATACCCGACTCACAGGAGCCTACACCATTACTCATCTAGGTGTGGATCTAAGGGCAGATGAAGGTACACCCGTTGCGGCTATGAACCGCGGACTGGTTACATTTGCTAGTACAACTGTTGTCTACGGCAATATGATTGTCATTGATCATGGTTTCGGCATTGAAACTTTGTATGCACATCTGTCAAAAATAAATATTATAAAAGGCCAGATTGTTGAGCGAGGACAAATCATTGGCCAGAGTGGACAGACTGGTTATGCTGATCAACCACACTTACATGTTAGTGTAAAAA
>DMQX01000034.1:2242-7069 GCA_003455555.1 Candidatus Tayloriibacteriota bacterium | reverse complement strand
GGACACATCGACTTTACGGCCGAGGTAAAGCGATCTCTTCGCGTGCTTGACGGTGCGGTTGTCGTATTTGACGGCGTTGCAGGCGTTGAACCTCAATCTGAAACTAACTGGCGATATGCCGATGACGGAAACGTACCTCGAATCTGTTTCATCAACAAACTTGACCGCATGGGCGCATCTTTCGAGCGATCTTTCCAGTCTATTCTTGATCGTTTGACCAAATACGCGGTGCGATTCCAATTGCCAATCGGCGCAGAGGAAAAATTTGAAGGCGTTATCGACCTCCTCACGATGAAAGCCTTCTATTTCGAAGGCGAAATGGGCATGAATATCCGACAAGAAGAAATTCCAGAAGCTTTGATGGCTGATGCCAAGAAATATCGCGCTGAACTCGTTGAGAAATCCGTAGAATTTGATGACACGATCTTGGCTGCATATCTCGAAGGCAAAGAACCCTCTATCGAAGAGCTCAAGAAGTGTATCCGAAAAGGAACTCTGTTGGTTAAACTTATTCCAGTTTTCACCGGTTCTGCTCTCAAAAATAAAGGTGTCCAACTCGTGCTCGACGCTGTTGTTGACTACCTCCCATCTCCACTCGATATTCCACCAGTTCACGGCATCAATCCAGAAACTGGCGAAACTATTTATCGACACGCTTCTGATGAAGAGCCTTTTGCCGCTCTAGCGTTCAAATTGCAGAACGATCCGTTCGTTGGGCAACTAACTTTCTTCCGTGTTTATTCAGGAACGATCGAAGCTGGTACATATATCTACAACGCAACGACAGGGGAGCGAGAGCGACTTGGGCGTATCGTGCGACTTCAAGCTGACAAGCGAGAAGAAGTTAAGAAAGTTTTTGCCGGAGAGATCGCGGCTGCTGTCGGCGTAAAATCTGCGCGCACATCTCATACTTTCTGCGATGAGAAAAATCCTATTATTCTCGACCCAATTAAATTCGTGGATCCGGTTGTTTCTCTTCGAATCGAACCAAAGACCAAAGCCGATCAGGAAAAAATGGGCATGGCCATGAAGAAACTTTCTGATGAAGATCCAACCTTTAAAATAAAATCAGATCAAGAAACCGGCGAAACGATTATTTCCGGTATGGGAGAGTTGCACCTTGAGATCATGGTTGATCGTATGAAACGAGAATTCGGAGTTGAAGCCAATGTCGGCAAGCCCCAAGTTGCTTACAAAGAAACGATTATGGCCGAAGCTGAAGCTGAACATAAATACATCAAGCAGTCTGGAGGTAAGGGACAATACGGTCACGTCAAAATTACTCTTAAGCCTCTTGAGAAACGTGATCCTGCCGAGAAAGTTCCTAAAAACGTTAAAATTTCTGAAGGATTTGAATTTATCGATTCTATTAAAGGAGGGGTTATTCCAATTGAATTCATTCCGGCTGTTGAAAAGGGTGTGAAGGAGGCTATGGAGCGAGGTATTGTGGCCGGATTTAAAATGGTCAACATTTCTTGCGAATTAACTTTCGGTTCATACCACGATGTCGACTCCTCCGAAATCGCTTACAAGATTGCTGGATCACTCGCTTTCCAGGAAGCCGCCCGACGCGCAAAGCCGGTTATTCTTGAGCCGATCATGAAGGTGGATGTAACGGTGCCTGAGAAATTCCTCGGTGATATCGTTGGTTCACTTAACTCAAAGCGAGGTACGATTGAAGGATTTGAAGATCGTCCTGCAAATATCAAAGTGGTTGCTGCTAAAGTTCCGTTGTCTGAAATGTTCGGATACACAACTCAGCTTCGATCAATGACCGAAGGTCGAGGTAATGCCAATATGGAGTTCGATCACTATGAGGTGGTGCCTGCGAATGTGGAGAAGACGATTGTGGAATCAAGGAAGTAAAAGCACGCAAATAAAAACAATGGCCTCGAGGGCCCAGGTAAATTTTCTGCTGAAAATTTCCTTCACACTCCCGCCGTCGCGGTCCGTGAGTCCCTCTCAACCATTGTTTTTATTTGCGTGCTTTTGATTGACGAAATAGTATATTTATGGTATTATATAAGTAGAACTTTAACAACCCGAGGAGAAAAGCTTGACGTGGCTGAGGTGTCGTTACTTAATCAGGCACCTGTCGCGCTTCGTGCTAGCATTTACCTTCAGAAATATAGAGATCGTAGATTGTCCAAGTTGGACGACCGGTCGATCTTTTCAGCTCAAAGGAGAGTGGTATGGCCAAGAAGATGTACAGTCTATTGGGTTCATTTTGGGAGTGGTTACACTGCCCGCAACAGGCGCAACCGCCGGAGCCGATGCGGCCGTCTATGCGCGGTGCCGAACAAGGTTTCGGTCGTCTCGAAGAAGTCGAACACCGCTCGGCGCCGCACCGTTTCTGGTCGTGGCCCTGAGAATCGGAGTGAAAAAAAATAAAATAGCTCAGTCACATGGATGTGACTGAGCTATTTTCATAATTTTTTATAAAAAAGCGCCGTCCATTTTTTGTGGACGGCGTTGTGAAAGTAAGCAACTCCTTATTTTAGGAAGAAATATCGATGTACTCGTCCGGTGCCAAGATCATGAGATCCTGATCCTGGGAAACACGCTTCGAAGCCACGATCTTTTTTCCATAATCTTTGGCATTGGACTCCACAAAGAATAAAACGTAGTAGGGCTTATCCAGATAGGTGACCCGCATTCCGAGCTGGAATTTCTGCCCGACTAACTGCCGATTAAGGTCATTGTACACGGCCCGGGGAACGAAATGCGTCTCCTCATCAGATCCATCCGGCCAGGAATTGTCAGCATCGAGGTACACTTTCACTGTAGGAATACCGAGTTTTTCGGCAGTTTCCGACAACATCACGCAGGCTGTCAGGGCTTCATGTGACACGTTGTTGGAATTGAAAAAATCCGAAAGTGGATGCATCACCATGTTGAGCTTGAGAAGCACTGAAGCTGGAATCCGCAAGGGGTGCTCGTTGTCGCTGAAGTACTCGAGGCAGAGGACTTTGAGCCGGTCCAAAGTGACCGAGTCTTTGGTCGTAGCCGCCAGGAATTTGAGTTCGTTGGACGGCTCGGCGCAGATCGTGGACCAGTTCCGAAAAACGGTTGCAGTTGGCATGGTTCCATCCTTCTAAAGTGTCGTTTTTACCTTTGCGCATTGCATCGGTGTCCGGGTAATATTATGTACTATTTCTTGCCTAAAGTCAATAGTTAGGCTAGATATTCAACGCCAAACTCTCCATACAGCACTATCTGAGGGGACTCTCGGAGGACGAGCAGGTCCTTGAGTGAAGGAAATTTTCAGCAGAAAATTTACCTGTGCCCCGAATGGTAGTGCTGTATAGAGCGTCCCCATTGACTATTTCGTCTCATTTGTTAGTATTGCCATTACGCATTTTATTGCGCTGTTTTCATTTCTTCGCGGGCTTGCTCGCTCAACTAGTGAAAGCAACATTATTAACCTAGAAGTAAATTAGAGCGTTAGCTATCGGACAGGGTAAACTTCTCGTGCATCCTGCTTAATAGCGAACCAACTCACCCAAAAATATATGGCAGACGCAGCTGTTTTTGATCGATCAAAACCACACGTAAACGTTGGTACCATCGGTCACGTTGACCACGGCAAAACCACTCTTACCGCAGCTATTACGGCTGTTCAGGCTAAGAAGGGTCTTGCAAAGGCTATTGCTTATGATCAGGTTGCTAAGGCTTCTGAAAAGGAAGGCCGCCGAGATGCGACTAAAATCATTACTATCGCGATCTCTCACGTTGAATATTCAACCGAGAACCGACACTACGCACACGTAGACTGCCCAGGCCACGCTGACTATGTTAAGAACATGATCACTGGTGCCGCTCAAATGGACGGTGCTATTCTCGTTGTATCAGCAATCGATGGTCCTATGCCTCAAACCCGAGAGCACATTCTCTTGGCAAAGCAGGTTGGAGTACCTAAGATCGTTGTTTTCCTTAACAAATGCGACGCTGTAGCAGAGGCTGATCTCCTTGACCTAGTTGAAGAAGAGATCCGAGAGCTCCTTACAAAATACGGATTTGACGGAAAAGGCGCACCAGTTATTCGAGGTTCAGCTCTAAAGGCTCTCGAAGGAGATCCTGTATGGACTGTAAAGATCGATGAACTTATGAACGCTTTGGATACTTATATTCCAATGCCTGTTCGAGATATCGACAAACCTTTCCTTATGCCAATCGAAGACATTTTCTCAATTGAAGGACGAGGAACTGTTGTCACTGGCCGTATTGAACGAGGTCAAGTAAAGATCGGTGAGGACGTTGAGATCGTTGGCCTTAAGCCAACTCAAAAGTCTACTGTTACCGGTATCGAAGCTTTCAACAAGCAACTCGATAAAGGTATGGCAGGCGACAACGCAGGTGTCTTGCTCCGAGGTCTTAAGAAGGAAGATGTGACTCGAGGTCAGGTCCTTTGCAAGCCGGGAACAACCACTCCTCACACCGAGTTCGAAGCTGAAGCTTTGATCTTGAAGAAAGAGGAAGGCGGACGACACACTCCTTTCTTTGCCGGATACAAGCCACAATTCTACATCCGAACTACTGACGTTACCGGAGATGTTATCTTGAACCCAGGCACAGAAATGGTTATGCCAGGCGACACTGTTAACTTCAAAGTAAAGCTCGTTGCACCTGTTGCTCTAGAAGCCAACATGCGATTCGCTATTCGAGAAGGAGGCAAGACTGTCGGAGCCGGCGTTGTTACAAAGATCATTGCGTAATACTGAACTGCCAACACCATGCCCGAAACAAAAAAAACTACAAAGAAAACAACCAAAGTAGCAGCAGCTTCCAAAAAAGATGCTGTATCTAAGTTGCGACTTCGTGTTCTTA
>DMQX01000034.1:0-2059 GCA_003455555.1 Candidatus Tayloriibacteriota bacterium | reverse complement strand
GACTTCGTGTTCAGGCTTACGAATACAAACTTTTGGATGTTTCGGTCAAGCAAATAATGGACACGGCGATGCGATATGATGTTGAAGTTCAAGGACCTATTCCACTTCCAACAGAAATCAAGAAATACACTGTGAATCGTTCTACTTTCATCTTCAAAAATGCACGAGAACAATTTGAAATGAGGATTCACAAGAGGATTATCGATATTATCAACCCCACAGCCAAAGTCGTCGAAGCTTTGAGTAGCCTATCACTGCCATCAGGAGTTAGCATTGATGTGAAGAGCGTCTAATCATTCTAATTTTTGCTGATAAATTACTGACATGAAACTAATTCTCGGAACAAAGGTGGCGATGAGCCAAATATTCGACGCTGATGGAGTGGTACATCCTGTAACGGTTATTTCTGCAGGTCCTGTAACAGTTACTCAGCTCAAAACAACCGAAACAGACGGCTATCAAGCAGTCCAAGTTGGTTTCGGTACCCGCAACGAAAAAAATATCTCAAAGGCCGTTCTCGGGCATCTAAAGGGTCTCGGTAACTTCCGATTCTTGCGAGAATTTCCTCTTGCCGGCGGAAAAGGAGCGGCTGAAATGAAGATCGGCGACAAGATCGACGTGAGCGCTTTTCAAGAAGGCGACGTTGTGACCGTTTCCGGCGTTTCAAAAGGAAAAGGCTTTCAAGGTGTCGTAAAGCGACATGGTTTCCATGGAGGTCCTCGATCTCACGGTCAGAAACACTCTGAACGAGAGCCAGGATCAATCGGAGGCGGTCTCCGAACTGGACCACGCAAAGGTATGCGTATGGCCGGTCGTATGGGAGGCGACAGAGTTACAGTGAAGAACCTCAAGGTTATTCAAATTGACTCTGCAAAAAATGAAATTTTTATCAGTGGCGCGATTCCTGGTCGACGCGGCACGTTAGTTGAAATCACGAGCACGAAATAATATATGGAAACAACACTTTACACTCAAGAAGGTAAGTCAGCTGGCAGTTTTACACTTCCATCAGAAATTTTTGGATTGCCGTATAATTCAGACGTTGTTAACCAAGTTATCAACTCGCTTCGTATGTCAGCTCGTAATTCAACTCAACACACAAAAGACCGAGCCGAAGTTCGCGGAGGAGGCAAGAAGCCATGGCAACAAAAAGGTCTTGGTAAAGCTCGTCACGGATCAACTCGTTCTCCGATCTGGGTAAAGGGAGGTGTCTCTCATGGCCCTCGAAACGAAAAGAATACTGACCGCAAAGTGAACAAGAAAATGAAGGCAAAAGCTATCAACATCATGCTTTCAAAGAAGTTCAAGAATGGTGAAGTGCTTTTCCTCGAAGGTATCACTTACGCTACTCCAAAAGCAGCGGCAGCCAAGAAGACGCTCGCTTTGCTCGCGTCTATCAAGGGTTTTGAAAAGCTCGCAACCAAGAAAGTAAACGCTATGTATTTGGCTTTGCCTTCTCGAAACGATGCTGTTCGAAAAAGCTTTGGCAACTTCGGAAACGTCGCTGTCGAAGAATTGCGAAACATCAATCCTTTGGTTTTGGCGCAGTACAAGTATGTGGTTATTACCAACCCGACCGAAAACTTGAAGGTCCTAGTTCCTAAGAAATAATCCATGGCCTTCTTTTCATCAAAAAAAGCAAAAGATACAGTAGCGCAGAAAGGCATTGCCAAGAGCGTCAAAGCTGACGTCAAGGTAAAAACTTCTGAAAAAGCTAAAGAGCCAAAGATTGTGACTTCACGAACGGGCGGGAAAGTTATTCCTACTGCTGGCGTTGATTTCTCACATGATCTCGCAGCTGTGATCGTGCGACCTCGCGTTACCGAGAAAGCGACTATGTCCGCAGAAAATGGCATTTACGTTTTTGAAGTTTCGCAAGATTCTACAAAGACCAAGATCGCCAAAGCTATCTCTGTCATGTACAAAGTGAACCCAATCAAAGTTCGCGTTGTGAACTTGCCTGCGAAGCATGTTTTCATTCGCGGCAAATGGGGCGTGAAAAACCCAGTCAAAAAAGCTTACGTCTACCTCAAGAAAGGGGAGAAGATTGAAATTATAT
>DMQX01000020.1 GCA_003455555.1 Candidatus Tayloriibacteriota bacterium | reverse complement strand
AGCGGCGATAGCCTGCACTTTTTGAAGTACCAGTGAAATATGCTGATAAAAAACTGAGAAAATTTTGGCGTATTGCTGAGTGGTTGCATCAGCCCCTGGCACGTTTGTCGCAGCCAAAAGAGCCCGGCAAGAACCAACGATTTCTCTGATATTCTTTCGAAGTTGACGCTCTGCGGTTTGCTCGAATCTGCCAGCTTCTTCTACGAAAACAGAGACCGTATCAATAAGACCCTTGATCGATTCAGGACTTATGACTGGACGTTCGGCCATTTCAACATAAGCCCGTTCCGCCGTAAGCAAAGCCAGCAGAAAATTGGCGCTATCCACACTAGAGACATATTGCGGCAGAATCGGCTGAAGAGTTGAGATGTCATACCAATTCATGAAATGACCCTTGTAAAGACTGAGGCGCGACAGGCTGGCAAATAATTTTTCGGTCCGGTCTCTTAATAAAAGCGGCGAAATGTAGCCAAGGTCAAAGGCGCTGATCAACGCAACGACATGCATACCCATGTTGGTTGGCGACGTGGTGATTCGAGCCTCACCAGACAATATCGGAAATTCTTGAACATGATCAGGTACCAGCCAGTTAGTTGACCGATCTGCATTTTCCAGAAAATACAAAGCGCTGCGATAGGACTCTTTGCGCACGAAAATTTTTTCTCTTTCGGTCAGCGCCGGCGCCACTTTCCTTGGTCGGCTTATGAACGCGGCAACCGCCGGCGCCAAACACCAGATGACAGCCCAAAACAAATACCAACCAGCCAGCTTTCCTAAATATTTTAAATATAACAATGTCGAAAAAGACAGAATCACACTAATCGAAAATAAGCTGTAGTATTCCAAAAAACTGCCTCTCAGCATCCTGCCAATATCATATGAACTTTGCCAGAGTAAAAGTTTCTTTTTTGTAATGAACAAACGAACGATTGTGATCCCTATCGCATGCATCGAGACCCAGGCCTGTTGGAAAACAAAAAACATTTTGAGCAAAGTGCGTAAACAGACCAGCCACAAGTCTTTGACAATCTTCGCCAAGCGCAACTTAAAGGGCATAGCATGCTCTCTGGCCAGTGAGATCAAAAATGATAGCAAGTGTGAAAACATCAGCAAACCAATAATATCGATAGAAATGTAGGCAAAACTATTCTGCGTGAAAAATCCGAGGATCAAACCGGCCATAACCGCGACCGGAACAGTACTCCTGCGCAAGTTATCAAAAATCTTGAACCGATCAATCGCCGAAAATTGTTCCCGTCCGGAAAATAACCAACTTACGATCTGCCAATCACCGCGGATCCACCGCTCCAAACGAATGATGAATTCGTGATAGAAGTCGGGGAAACCGTCGAATAATACGGCATCGCTGGCCAAACCCGTGCGGGCATAAATACCTTCCAGCAGGTCATGGCTCAAGACCGTATTATCGGGAATTTTTGCGGCCATAGAAAGCTCCACAGCATCAATATCGTAAATACCTTTCCCAAAAAATAGAGCGTTGCCGAATAGATCCTGATAAACGTCGGAAACGGGACCAGAATACGAGTCGATGCCAGCCCCCGCAGAATACAATTTCGAATACAGCGACCTTGCCGCCACCTCTAGACGCACCGAAACCCTCGGCTGGATGATACCGTAACCACGTTCGACAACACCTTCCTTGCTCAATATTGGTGCGTTGAGCGGATGAGAAATAGTCCCTATCAACTTACGCGCAGTATCCTGAGGCATTTCAGTATCCTCATCAAGAGTAATGACATACTGCACATGGCCAATCGAAGCAATATTCTGACTATCCAAATATGACGTATCCTTTCTACCGCGGAGTAGCTGATTGAATTCGCGTAACTTGCCACGCTTTCTTTCCCAACCCATAAATACACCTTCTTTTTCATTCCAAAGTCGCCTGCGGGTCAGACCAAAAAACTTTGTCTCACCGCTGCCGTACAAAATATTCAAACGCTTTATTTCTTCGGCCAGACACTCGAGCAGTCGCTGGTCTGATTCCATAACCTCCCGCTCCGCATCCTTAAAATCAAAAAGCAGAGCGTAATAGATATTTTTTTCATTATTACCCAGATACCTGACCTCAAATTTTTCGACAATCTCTTTTATGGACTTTTCTGAGCGCAGCATCGAGGGCACGACCACGCAGGTTCGACGATCTAACCCGACATCATCCTCAAGTTTGATTCGCGGTAGTTTTTTGACCGGTAAAAATTGCGTTAAAATAACATTAACAACAATAATACCGGCCTCAAGGGCAAGCGCCACCCCAATGATGAGCCACAAAATAAATATTATCGGAGTCGCATGAAAAGCATCGATCGTTATCAAAAAACCCACCAATAATAAAACACTAAACAGAGCAGTTAACCCAAAATAGGTCTTCTGAGGGTTAGCAATAATCGTTCTATAAATCTGCTCCGCTCTAGACGGCGTATATTTAACTTCTCTTTCCAAAACGCTCCTGCCTACCGGATCAAGCAAATAATACCCGACATGTCTCTGGATACCTTTAGCCCTGCCCGCCAGACGCAGGACTACACGTGCTACCTCAGCCTCACCGATTGAAACGCGTTCGGCTATTTGCACGACTACGTTTCGGTAGAGATCCTTGCTTTCCATTTCCAAAGACGAGAAAACATTCGCAGGGTCTTTTGACAGAACACTGTCCACAACGTTTATGCTTTCAGCAATAGAGTCCCATCGGACTTGGTTGAGCCAGTGCAACGACTCCACAATATTGGAGATAATGAACGAACGCATGCTGTGCTGTCGCTCTGAGATTTCAGAGATCTGGTCTATGCCCATACCCTGCTTCTCGAGATTGAGACGAATCCATCTGATGATAGGTCGCATGCTTGAGCCTTCCTGCGACAAACGTTCCAACAAATGTGTGCCAAAAGTAATCGGCACCAAAGGATATTTTGAGGCCAGCATTGAAATCGCATGTGAGGGATCACCAGCATTTGCCGCCATACCTTTCTTAACTATCATATATGCCCTATCAGCATCATTAAACTCCTGAACTTCTTTCAATGCCGAATTAATGAGCACACCAAAATTCTCCACTAAAATAAGCCGTAGGAGCACCGGCACCGCATTGAGTTCACGAATCGAAAGAGGACTGCCTTTTTGATATTCCTCAAGAAAGGCCAGCAAAGTACCGCGATCAACTTTGTTGTACGTCTCAGACAAGAACGCTTCAAACAGCGCGTAAAGTCGGATAGTCTTGCCGATCCGTTTGGAAGCCACCGAAGCCACCAACGGAAATTTCTTGATATCTTTTTTCTTGATCGAATGAATGATCTCCGAAATTGTTGTGTCAACGATAAAAAAGTTCTCAAAGATCGACTCGATTTCGTAATTGATGAAACTGGAATCCGCCACCGCTTTGGCCAAAAGTGCATGTTTGGTCATGACAGACTGGATCTTTTCCCTTAAAACCAAACTGGCCGAGAAAGCACTAGACTCATTGGTTAGCAAAATAGTCGCCCGACCCAATTCTCGAGCTTTTTTTAGGATCATTGTATACGACGGATCAGTTCGTTCTAATGACATATAGCTATTGTAACACAATGCAAAAAACCCCTCGCGGGGCCTTCTGCTCGGTACAAGATAACCAGTGGGATTGCCTATTTTGTTAAGGTGGTGCTCGATTTCAAATCCCAAGGGATTGATAAATGTTGAGCCCCTTTTTTATATAATGACGAATCCAGACGTGGAACATACTTGGTGACCTGAATATAGTATACGCACACATAGCACGTAACTATTTTTTTGAGGTGCAAAAGCTGTATATAAAAGGTGCAGAATCTACAGTCGAGCTTAAAATCACAGTTTTTACGCCTTTTTTTAAAGTTTTTTTATTGTTAAAGGTGCATAACTTTCACGCACTGCGCTTGACAGTTTTTACAAACTCACGGGAGGTGACACTTTATCGATATGGAAAACGATAACATATTTTTTTCGATCGAGTGGGAGCGTGCTACTAGCTTCGGGTGCGACACGAACGATCGAGATAGCGTATTGTCCAAAGATGTAAGGTACCTCGTCAGAGGTAAAATTTCTTTCTTCGGAATGTCCGGACGAATTCAGACTGACACGTGCGGTGATAGCACCTGCTTCAATGCATTCAACATCAACTGGACAACGGTTATCCTGTGTTACACCATCAAAAGATAGCTCCAAATCCTTATAGTCAGCAATCTGATATAGCCCGAGCACAACGTCTCCATTTGGGGAAACAGGGCTAGTAATCGAAGCGAGCGAAGTTTGCAATAAGAAAAGTTCTTTATATTGTTCAGTAATATGCAAAACAACAAATAAAGTTCCGATAAAAACTAAAATTGAAGCGACGATAGAATACCAGGTCACTTTATTATATTGAATGGGCATATAATTATTCTACCATAGCCCTTGAATATTGCTGAAATTTGAAGTATTCTGTGGACACGCGTTTGCAGCGATGCAATATTGCGGGTTCGTCTAATGGTAGGACGTTGCCCTCTGGAGGCAAATATTGGGGTTCGAGTCCCTGACCCGCAGC
>DMQX01000046.1:6177-8631 GCA_003455555.1 Candidatus Tayloriibacteriota bacterium | reverse complement strand
CCTTGTGATTATGGGTATAGTTGTAGCAATACTTGGTTTCTGGGGAGCTTATGATGCAAGCCAAGAGGGTCAGAGACATATGCACGCCTAAGTTAGGCGACGTTACAAAAAACTAAAAAACACTCTCTGTGAGTGTTTTTTAGTTTATAAGGATACAGACCCATTCACTTTTCTTCAAAATACTTCTTGCCTTTTAATTTTTCCGGCAACAGATCTTCTTCGGTGTATTTTTTATAGCCTTTGCCGTAACCTAGGTCTTTCATCAGCTTGGTGGGAGCATTGCGAATGTTCATGGGAATAGGCAGATTGCCATATTTTTTGGCATCTTCCATAGCCGCTAGATAAGCATAATATGAGGCTTTGCTTTTTGGCGCCTTAGAAAGATAAGTTACGCCATGGGCCAAATTGATGCCGGCTTCCGGATAACCGATCGTTTCAACCGCTCGAAAAACAGCATCGGCTATCAGGAGCGCCTTCGGATCCTTCAGACCAATATCTTCACTAGCAAAGATGACCATGCGTCGAGCGATAAATTTTGGGTCCTCTCCCGCCTCAACCATTCGGGCGAGATAATACAAGGCTGCATCAGGCTGGCTGGCTCGCATGCTTTTTATAAAAGCGCTGATAGTGTTGTAGTGTTCCTCACCTTTTTTGTCGTAGCGTAAATGTGTCGACTGAAGAGTTTTTTTGAAATTTTCAATGGACATTTCACCGTATAATTTTTTGGTATTCTCAATCAAGGCGATTGCTTGCCGGGCGTCACCGCCGGCAAAAGCTACTAACCAGTCTTGAGTATCAGCCGGTATTTTGAAACCAGTTCGGTTAATGATCGTTTTCATTTCCTTCTCATCTAGTTCGCTCAACACAAAAACCTGGCAACGAGAAAGTAGAGCCGAAATAACTTCGAAGCTTGGATTTTCGGTGGTCGCGCCAATGAGTGTCAATTTGCCTGACTCAACATAAGGTAAAAGAAAATCTTGTTGGGCTTTGTTGAAACGGTGGATCTCATCCAGAAATAATATCTTCGAGCCGAATAGTCCTGGCGGCGCATCAACGATCGCGCGAATGTCGTCTTTGTTAGCCGAAACAGCCGAGAGCTCATGGTAGTCCGCTCCAAGCGATTTGGCATAAATTTTGGCCAAAGTCGTTTTGCCAACGCCAGGCGGACCCCAGAGAATAAAAGAAAAAAGATGTTTTTTGGCGATGGCTACTTCGATAGGCTTACCCTTGCCGACCAGATGACTCTGCCCAACGAATTCAGCAAGCGTCGTCGGCCGTATTTTTGAAGCAAGCGGTTCCATATATTAAGTATACGCTTATTGCTAATTCTTTTTTGCTGTCAGAATCCGAACTATAACCTATTTGCTAACATTCTGAGGCGTAGAGCCAGCTGGTCGAATCTGGATAGATTGAGCGGTAATACTGCCGTCAGCATTCGTACTTCCTTGAACTGTCACTGTCGTACCGGTTACGAGATCATTAACGGTGCCAGAACTTGCTTTAAGCACAGTCGTTGATGCTGAAGTAAAGACGATTTTTGATCCACCGCCCTGCAATTTTATAGTGACGCTTTGATTATCTTTGGATAGAACGTCTCCCACTACAAACCCCGCTCTCGTACCATTAGCCCCTAACTGACCTTGTCGGCCCATCATACCGTTCGCTCCGGCCTGACCGTTTGCAAATTGACCTGTTCGATTCCCCACCCTTGTGGCAACCTGTGCTTCACCGTATTTCATACCGCCAAAAAATACTCCGACTGCCACCACAACCGCCACGACTCCGATAATTATTTTTGTTTGCATATTTTTATTTTATTTTTTTGTTCTAAAATTATTAAACGACTACTCATACCTCAACGCATCGATCGGATTTAAATTCGATGCCCGACGAGCCGGGTAGTAGCCGAAAACTACGCCAATCACCGCTGAAACACCGAAGGACAGAATGACCGAGAACAATGAAACTTGTGCTTGAACAAATCCTGTTGCCGTGATGCCATAGGCAATCGAAAAGCCGAGCAGCACCCCGATAGTACCGCCAACAAGGGTCAACATAATAGACTCAACCAAAAACTGAGTCCGAATATCTTTACCCTTAGCTCCAATAGCTTTCCTAAGGCCAATCTCCCTAGTTCGTTCAGTCACAGTTGTCAGCATCATATTCATAATACCAATGCCGCCAACCACCAGAGAAATTCCGGCCACCGAGGCCAGGAGAATCGTAAGAGTATTGGTAATCGTTGACGCTGTGTTAATGATGTCAGCTTGATTCAAAGTACTGAAGTCGGCTGAGGCCGGATCTGAGATCTTGTGACGCTCTAAAAGAAGCGAAGTGATATCTTGCTGAAGTAGAGTCATATCTCCCGCAGTGTCTGCCTCCACGCTTATAGTACTGACAAAATCACTTCCGGCTATGAATTTTTGAGCTGCGGAAAGCGGAATGTACACCCGG
>DMQX01000046.1:0-6071 GCA_003455555.1 Candidatus Tayloriibacteriota bacterium | reverse complement strand
GCGGAATGTACACCCGGTCATCCGTATTGTTAAATCCTGAACCACCCTTTACCGTTGTTACACCAACCACCGTGAAATTTATCCCTTTTATCCTGATAGTTTTGCCTATTGCTTCGGCACCAACGCCAAACAAGTCATCACGGGTCGTTGGTCCAAGGACAGCAACTTTTGAAAGACTCCGCACATTTATATCGGTAATAAAAACACCCTCATCGATTTGAATATTTCTAACTTCCATATAGTCAGGCACAGTGCCGATAACCGAAGTGTTGGTATTGGTCCCGGCAGCCACAACTTGTTGTCTCGTAGTTAGGTCAGGCGCAACGGCTTTGGCATATGATATCTGCGCTTTTATCGCATCGGCATCTCCAGTGGTCAAAGTCTGAGATGATCCACGACCAGCATTCACCTGGGCACCAACGCCGCGCTGGGACCCAGGCTGGACCAAAACCAAATTCGAACCAATCGACTGAATGCTGGACTGGATCGAACCCTGCGCCCCGGTACCGATTGCCAGCATGGCGATAACCGAAGCGATACCGATAACTATACCTAAAACCGTCAAACCTGATCTGACCTTATTCGAAAGCAACGCGGAATATGTTTCATGGAATAAATCTGTGTATGTCATACAAGGTTTTTATCTATCATCCGCTTATGCAAATTTTTCTTGTCTTCAATAATTAGACCGTCTCTGATAAAAATAATCCGGTCGGCATGTTCAGCCACTTCCTGTTCATGGGTAATCAAAATAATCGTTCGGCCCTGTTCCTCGTTCAGCCGCTGAAATGTGCCGAGTACGATCTGTCCAGTTTTAGTATCTAGATTTCCGGTCGGTTCATCCGCCATGATAAGCGCCGGGTCGTTTACCAAGGCTCTAGCTATAGCTACGCGTTGAATTTGTCCTCCTGAAAGTTGGTTGGACAAATGGTTCCATCTGTCCTCATCCAAGCCCGCCGACAGCAAAGCTTTTTGAGCTTTTTTTTGTCGCTCTTCCGGTTTTGTACCAGCATAAACCAAAGGCAGCATAACGTTTCGCAAAACAGTGGCGCGTGACAACAGATTAAAAGCCTGAAAAACGAAGCCGATCTTTTTGCCTCGAACTTCTGCCAACTGATCGTCAGAAAGTTTTGAGACGTCTTCCCCGTCGAGTGTATATGTACCTGAAGTCGGCGAATCCAAAGCACCTAAAATATGCATCAAAGTCGATTTGCCTGAACCGGACGGTCCCATGATTGCTACAAATTCCCCTGTCTTGATGGCAAGAGAAACCCCCTTGAGAACTTTCGTTTCAGTATCTCCGTTCTTATAGACTTTTGTAATATTATTACATTGAATCATGTGAAATTTTTGGGTCACGAATTACCCACCAAAAGTTGCCCGGCCGCCGGTTCGTGCTCCACCGCCGCCGCCTGTTGGCACACCCAATACGCTTCGATTAGATGTTTGAGTTGCAGTTGGGGTTGTGCCACTTATGGTTCTGGTAATTATCTGCTCACCTTCGGTCAATCCCGAAACAATTTCAGTTTGAGTGTCATTGGTCGAACCAATTTCAACCGGCACTTGCTGTGGAGTAGCATTTGCGGACGTACCATTTGGAACTTCAACATACGATCCGTTCGTATCAGTCTTGATCGCGGAACTTGGTACCAAAAGAATGTTGGCTTTTGAATCAGTAATGATCGAAGCTGAGACACTCATGCCTGGTTTGACCCGGTCATCCTGAGTATCCAATCCGATTTTAATATTGTAATTCACCACCCCTTGCGTCACTGTGCCAATGGGATCAACTTCCAGGATCTGCCCTGAAATACTCAGGTCCGTAATCGCGTCAAAAGTGAGAGTGACCTTCTGTCCCGCCTTAACCTTGGCCTCATCCACTTCATTGAGAGAAATCGAAGCCACTTTTTGTTTAGTGATCAAAGTCGCAACAATCGTACCTGAGGAAACGTTGTCGCCTTTTTGCACTGGTGAGGTCGCAACTTCCCCATCAAACGGTGCCCGAACCGTATAATCCGCCAAATTATCCAAAGCTTTTTGATAAGCGTTTCGTTTCTGGTCCAAAGCTAATTGCGCCGTTTGCACATCCAAAGCATCGTTCGATCCACTTATTTGAGAGTAAGTCTGGGTCGCTGCGGCGAGATCTGCTTTGGCGCTATTAATTGAACTTTGAGCCGACAACAAAGCAGCGGTTTTTCCATTAACGGTACTAATGTCTTGATTCAGAGTCGTCTCATCAGCGGTTAATCCTTGAGGGAGCGGGTCTATGTTATTCTGCAACACGTTCATAAAACTTCGGATATTTTTTAACGAATCAGCCAATTTGACAGATGTACTATATAGACCGGCGATTAACTTATCAGCACTGTCGGTATCCGCATGGCTTAATTTACCGTAGTCTTTATATAAAGAATTATATTCAGTCTGAACACTTTCCAGCGAGAGAGCTAGCGCATCCTTCTTGTCAGTTGCGCTATTTCCAATTTGAGCTCGGAGCACACCATAATCAAAATAAGCCGCACGTGTGCGATTGTTTAAAATATTAGTCACATCATCAATTATTGGAGACAAACTAGCGAATGAGTCAGAAAGGGTTGAGAAGCCAGCGTCATAAGCTTTGGTTAGACTATCCCCAGAGTTCTGCGCTGTCTGCGCTGAAGAAATTTTGGTTTTCTCCAAATCGATCGTAGCACTTGTTAGGTCGGTTTTTGCAACACTGAGGCTTTGCAGAGCATCTCGAGCATCGATCTGCGCCAACACGGCACCAACTTTTACCTGCTGCCCAGACACCACATTAACACTGGTTATATCTCCCGAAACCTTTGGCTTAACATCCAACTGATTCGAGGCCTCAATTTGACCAGTACCGGAAACCGAACTTATAAGAGTTCCTCTCTCGACCTGACCCAACACGTACTGGGTCGAAGTTTTTCCGGCGGTTGATTTTGCATAAGCATAATAACCTCCAGCCACTATCACGATGACCAGAATTGCAGAGATAATTTTGTGACTTTTTACCAGCGAAAGAGCCTTCCCGAACGGGCCTTGGGTATCATTTTTCATTTTATTGTTAAGTTATAAGTACTATTACAACTGGACACACCTTTTATTTCATTTTAAAATTATCGAGTTTTAGAGCGGTTTTACCATCGGCTCCACTTTTTTGGCGAACCTGGCCATGATGTCAGCTTCGATCTCGGCGCGATCCCGGCCAAATTTTAAGAACGAAAGTTCCTTGAGCGCTTCAAGATGTTCTTTGGAAGTCGGTGGTACCGGCAAAGTTTCAATATTAAACGGCTTTTCAGGACGACCGTTCACCAGCAATTTAACATAAGCGTTATGATTATCAATGTTCATGATGTCCGCCGCAGTAAAAACAGGAGCAAATTGTTTTTCCAAAAATTCGGCGTCTTCAGAACCGACACGGAAAGCCGCAATGGATCCAACGTTACCGAACACAGCATCTTTTATCCCCTCCTCAAGCTGGGCGATAAACTGATGGGCCACTGTCAATGAGAGTTTATATTTGCGCGCCTCGGAAAGGATTGTCGAGATAGAATCGGTGGTCACGTTTTGGAATTCATCAATATATAGATAAAAAGGCGGCAGATCTTTTCCAACAGAATCCACACGAGAGAGCGCAGACATCAGGATCTTGCCTACCAAAATAAGACCGATAAGATTGGCGTTTATGTCTCCGAGACGACCTTTGGCCAAATTGACCAGCAGGATCTTTTTGCCATCCATCACCTCGCGGAAATTGAATGAAGATTTTTGCTGTGAAATAATCGGCCGCATTATATCGTTAGAAAGAAACACATCGAATTTACTGGTGATATAAGGCACAATATTAGCCAATGAGGCTTCTCCGCCGGCTTTCTCCGCCACTTCCCGCCAGAACTGAACCACAATAGGATTCTTGCAATGCGAAAGTTTCATCTCACGGAAAGGTTTGTTGGCCAAAACTTTTGAAACGTCGAGCAAAGTGTTGCCTGTTTCCGGGTCTTCCATAACCAAGAGCACAGCATTTCTAAAATACTGCTCGAACATCGGTCCGCCAGCAACCTTCATATCAAAAAGTTTATTAAAAATGCTGAGCATCTCATTGACCACGAAAGTTTTTTGCTCAGGATGATTTATATCGTACTCGAGCATGTTTAGAGCCATTGGTCGGGCACCAT
The DNA here is from genome assembly GCA_003455555.1 of Candidatus Tayloriibacteriota bacterium. GTDB lineage: Bacteria > Patescibacteriota > Minisyncoccia > Phycocordibacterales > UBA11359 > UBA11359. The sequence goes on along the minus strand of DMQX01000046.1, from coordinate 1,890 downwards.
GACTTGGATCAAAATAGATGACATCTTCGTAGCGCTCTTTTGGCACCGAGGCCAGCACATCTAGAATATCGATGCCGTGTGGGTCGATCATACAAACACCCGAGCCTTGCTGGATATCCTGAATGATCATGTTCTTCAACATAGTGGACTTACCGGTTCCAGTTTGACCAATGACATACATATGACGCAAACGATCCTCCGGGGTCATATAAACTTTGGTTTCAGTATTTCGGTGTTTATTGACTCCAAGCAATGTGCCGAGGCTTGGCATACCCATCGGTGCAGGTGCCGAACCTGATTTTGCCTGCTTGAGCTGTGGTGCAGCGCTTCCGATCGTCTGGAAATGCATCAAAGAAGCCAACTCATGAATGTTGAGCGGTATTGATTCTCTGTCTTCAAAGATTCGGAAAGAGAAATTATGCAGAACCGCGTTTACGGCCGAGGACTTAATCCGCTTAAATTTCAAACCATTACCTATCGTATTGTTGAATTGATTGAATGACGCCTCGATCTCGGATAGAATCTTTTCCGCATCGAATTGAGTTTGTCCTGATACGACTATTCTAATCGAAACTTCAACAATAGGACTTGAGATCTTTTTGGTCACCAGCTCGATTGCTTGAGTGTCGATTTTTGGAAGCTCTTTTTTTTCTTCATCAGTTTTCTTTTTTGTACCCTTAAAAACTTCTTTAAATCCCTTCCAGACCTCCCCACCAATCGTCTCGGGCAGATCAATAGCCTCTTTGGTTGGAACACCCTTATTCAATTTTTTTAAGCCCTCGCTGTACAACTTCACATAGCGGTCGCTGGCTGGCTTTATCATGACCTGCAGACTGGCTCCTTCCCCAATCTTCTGGATCTTGGAGAAGCTGTTTAAAATTATATTGAGTGGATCATACTCAAATTCTTCATAAGACTTAATCGGGTAGATTGTTTTCCGAGCCGACTCGGCATACGATACCACCGAAACACCTGCCTCATCAAAAACGTTGTAATCGCCGGGAACTTCCTGAATCTTGGCATTAGGAAAGATCGCCAGAAGCTGTTTTTCAAAAAGATCTTTTTTGGTATCTGGTACGGAGGCATAAAAAACCGACTCCTCGCTGTGGTTCGGATTAGCGATCTCCAGAGAAAAATAATTATCCGCGTCATTTTTTGCGCCTGAAATCGAAAGCATTCCGGCATAGAACTGTTCCATAGACCCAACAAACTCTTTTAAATTTTTTTCCTCAGCCTGCTTGTCACCTTTCGGCAAAGCGATCTCAAAAAGTGTCATATGCAAAGCTTTGTAAAGCGTACTTTTATCTTTCAAACCATCCAAAGGAAAGCCCTGTTTCAAATACTGTACCAGGAAACGGTGAAAATCATCTTCGATATGCGGGTCGCCGAGTTTCTCGACAACCGTCAGAGTGTTCCAGATACCTTTTTCTTGCAAAAGACTGAGCAGTTCAGCCATTTTTTCATCATGTTCCTCTGGCGACAAGTTTAAAACGATCTTCTCGACTTTTTTATCAGAAAGCTGCATTTTTGAATGCAGAACTTCGTGAACAGGTCGCTCTCTATAGGCCTCGACCGTTTTCTGCACCGCACCGTGCTGATCTTGTCTGGTTTCGGCCTTACGGGTGCTCTCATATACCTTCCCACGCAAATAAGCTAGCTCTTCCTCTGGTGTACGGAAGACCGGAATATCGTTTAGTTGTAGTTTCTCCATTGCGTTATTATATAACCTATTGCTCCGTCATCCAACCCAATAAATACGAATAATCCTTACACTTACGAATAAAGTATACCATTACCACTTCAACTTTAGTCCAGTTTTCCTCATGTAGCGATATTCCTGTCTCTTATACACATCTCCGAGCCCACGAGACTCCTGAGCATCTCGTATGC
>DMQX01000058.1 GCA_003455555.1 Candidatus Tayloriibacteriota bacterium | reverse complement strand
GCGGTTTGGATAACTGTTCCGGGTTCATCGATTACTCAGCCCTCAATCACTGTCACCTCGCCGAACGGAGGAGAGAATTGGAATGTTGGGAACACGTATTCGATTCAATATAACTTGACCAACCTGACAGTTAACGAAAATAATCTGCTGTATATTTATCTCGAAAAAGGCTATGACCTAACTTCCACAAAAACTGGCGTGAATAGCAGTATGTTGATCGGCACAACTAAAGATACCCAAAGTTTTCCTTATTATGTCAGTCCTACTTTAACCAGCTGGCCGGGACTAGGACCGAATTACAAGATAAAAATATGCGCGGGATCAAGCTGTTCGGTCAGTGACATTAGCGACAATTATTTTACTCTAAACACAGCAACTCCTGTTCCGGTTGTAACTTCACCTACAACCTCTACGGCCACATATCCCGCTGTCACCGCGCATTGCTCAACTGGCGTGACTTCTGTCGCTTTGAACACTAGCGTAACCTACACACCATGGGGCGTAAGTGGTGGCAACGGAACATATGCTTATTCGTGGGCAGGTACCGATGGTCTATCCGGGATCTCAACCTGGGGTGGGATTGGCAAAAGTTATACGACTGCGGGCGTAAAGACTGCGACCGTAACGGTAACTTCAGGCGGGCAGACCGCGACCGCGACCTGCGGGGTGACAGTTAATCCTCCTACCACCGTTTCAGCTGGTACAAACAGTTCGTTTACAGCTTCCGTCGTAAACTCTGTATCCGGACAAAGCAATTCGACTTCAGCGGTTGGCTCAACAGGCACAGTGACTCCGAACAATTCTACATGTTTGGCGCTGACAGGTGATCTTCAGTATCCAAATACCGATGTTGTGACTGCAAGCGCAGTATCTCAATTGCAAGGTTTTCTTAACACTCGCGGATACCTCGCGTCTGCTCCAACCGGCAACTTTGGTTTAGAAACGTTCCATGCCGTTGAAGCTTTTCAAGGGTCTAACTCTGTGAAAGTCACTGGTTATGTCGGTGCGTTGACTCGAGCTAAGATACAGGAGATTAGCTGTAAATAAAAGTTTCGAATATGTTTGAAAAAACGCCACCTCAGTTGAGATGGCGTTTTGTTTTTCTGCCGCGTTTTCCTTTACTTCAAGAGTTGCTTCAGTTCTGCTGGATTTCGAGCCGAGACTATCTGGATGATCTTGTCGAAAAGTTCGGGCGTTAGGGAGTCGTGTGACTCGACCATTTGAAGGACACATTCCTCGACCATTAGCGCGTCAAAGTGCTCGGCCGAAAGCTCACTGTCGTTGTACTCGATTTGTAGACAGAAGTCCACTTTTGGTTGCAATTCTGGGAACAGATGAATGTTGCACCGGTCTAACATCACAAGACCTTTCAGCTCGAGTTGGCACCGGTGTCTGACCTCGTGCGCGGCAATACCGATCTGACGGTCCGACATAGTTCGTTTGGACTTGTGAACGATCTTGTTGTTAATGAGATGACTATCGTACATCCAGACCATACCCATTAGGTCAAAGATCTTGTCGATCAGTATCCAGTAGAAGAAAGTTTTGTCCGCAGTGGTAATGTCATCTTCTACACGATACCCGCGACCCAAACCGATCATGGTTTCCGTTGGCGCATTGTGCTTGTAGTAAGCCAGTACCTCCAAAGGTTTGTCCGGAAAAATAGCTAAATCCATTTCCTCCATCAAAACAATCAATTCCTCGGCCGTTTTTTCGTTTTGCGTCAATTCTTCGCTTTCCAAAGGTGTTCCTCCTTGAAGTTGTAAATAACGGTGTTCCGGCAGTAAATTAACATTAAAATAGCATAATGTCAACGGCTGGACAATGTTGCATATTTGGTCGAAGCAGGGAACTTGCATTTTTTGTCATTTAATATAGAATAGGGAAACTATGAAATTTGCAGTAATAAACACAGGAGGCAAGCAATATAAGGTCGCCGAGGGCGATGTTCTAAAAGTTGAGAAGATCTCTGATACTTTAAAGGTGGGCGATAAAGTCATTTTTGACAAAGTTCTGTTGATTGATGACGGTTCAAGCACAAAGATCGGTATGCCAACTGTTGCGGGCGCTAAGGTTGAAGCCGTACTCAAAGAGATCGGCCGAAACCAAAAAATTACCGTTATCAAATACAAGCAGAAGAGTCGATATTTTAAGAAAAATGGTCACCGACAGCCATATTCTAAAGTCGAGATTACTGCGGTTTAAATAAAGAAAAGGCCCGCTCGCGAGAGGGGGCTTTTTGTTTTGGCTCATTGTGAAGTTCATTCATGCTGTCAGATTTCCGCAACGTTGTTGGTAGACACATTCTGCCAGGCGGAGAAATTTATCTTCGATCATGGTTAGCAGAATGGTCCAAACCAAGATCCAATTGAAGATGCCGAAACTTTGGGTGACGAGAATACTCGTGATGAGCAACACTGTTATCACAAGGGATATCACGAGCAAATATTTGTCGCGAATAATAAATCTTTCGCGCCAGCGGTGACGCAAATACCGGACAGGCACTTCCTCGTTGTCGCCCCTCTTGAATTTTACAACTGCGTAGATTTCCGGCACTGTTCCGTGCCTATATTTAACACCGCTAATACTCTCAATGATGCAGTAGGGGCTTTTGCTGTTTATTCTGACACACAGAGTTCTCACGCGGTCACCAGGCAAAAACATCGTTGTTCTCCAAAGTTGTTTGATAAATAACCTCTGCTTTTTAAATTACAGCTTATTTACGATTCTGTAAAGCGTTCTTGAGAGTTTCTTTGTCAGAGTATTCAATCTCGGTACCGGTCGAAATGCCGCGGCCGAGATGGGAAATTTTTATTGAGTGTTGGGTTGCGATTGTGGTCAGAATCTTTTCCAGATATTGCTCGGTATTTTCTCCTTCCGGCGTTACATTCATGGCCAAAATAATTTCCTTGAGCAGGCCTTTTTCAGCACGAGATTTTATGAGTGCGAGCAATTCGCGGCTTCGTATGCGGTCCTCTGGTTTTGGCGCCAGAATCGGTACGACGCCGCCCAGGACAAAATAGGTGCCCTTATAAACGCCACTTTTTTCAATGTGTTCCAGATCAACGTCATGGCTGACGATCATCAGCTCTGTTTGGTCGCGATGGTTGTCGGCGCAAATAGCACAAAGTGTCTGTTGGGTATTTTTTTTCTGAAAATACTGGAAGCAGATAGAACAGGTGCCGATAGCTTTTTTTAAATCAGAAATATTTTCTGACAATTCGTTAAGGAATCCCGTGTTATGTCTCAATAAATAGTACACAAAACGCTTGGCCTGTCGCGGGCCAATTCCTGGAAATTCGGAGAAGAGTTCGGTTAGTTTATTTATCGGATCCATTTTGGTCTTGGTTACCGTACGCTACATTTTGGCAAATTCCTGATCGGCGCCGCCGTAGTTGCTGTTATCGATGCTGCGGAAAGATGAGGTCTTTTCATTAAAGTACAACTGTACGCGACCAACCGGGCCGTTACGGTGCTTTTCAATGAGAATTTCGGCAATATTTGTGCGTTCAGCTTCATCCTTGTATTTATCTTCACGGTGAATGAACATAACTACATCGGCGTCTTGCTCAATAGAGCCTGAGTCTCGAAGGTCAGATAGGCGAGGCTTGCCGCCACGCTGTTCCACTGCACGGGAGAGCTGTGAGAGGGCAATTACAGGCACATCCAGCTCACGGGCCAGATGTTTAAGCGATCGGGAAATTTCGGTGATTTGCTGAACCATATTATCCGAGTTACGGGACTGTGTTGGAGCCATGAGCTGGAGGTAGTCCACCACGATTAATCCAAGTTTGTGCTCACTCTTCAAACGACGGGCGACGGAACGCATTCTAATAATATTTGTGGCCGCCTGATCGTCGATAAAAATAGGCGCCCGGGAAAGTGTGTCGAGCGAATCTCGGATCTTGGTAAAGTCATCTTCATGAAAGTTCTTTCCAGTACGCAGTTTCCAAGCATCAACTTCGGATTGTGCAGAGAGCATTCTGTCCACCAGCTGTTGTGCGGCCATTTCAAGAGAGAAGATAGCGACAGTTACACCGTGGTTGACTGCGGCTTTGCGGGCGATCTCAAGTGCCAAGGCAGTCTTACCGACCGAGGGTCGAGCGGCCAAAATAATCAGGTCAGAGTTTTGAAAGCCAGACAAAATGTTATCAAGCTCTTTGAATCCGGTCGGCACGCCACGGATACCGTCTTTGGCGTGGTGCAGTCTTTCATATCTTTCATAAGCTTCACCGAGCGCGTTTTTGAGTTCGATAAATTTATGAGTAGTTGAAAAGTTTGTGACCTCAAAAACACGTTTTTCCGCCCGGTCAAGTATCTCTTCAAGATCGCCGGACTCATCGAAACCCATGTTGCAGATCTCGTCAGAACATTGGATGAGCTGCCTCATCATATACTTTTTCTGAACGGTTTCGGCGTAAAATTTTACATTGGCGGAGGAAGGTACCACTTGGACCAGCTCAGCTAGATAGCTGGCGCCACCACTTTGGTCCATTTTGTTTATGTCCTTGAGTCGATTGGAAAGAGAAAGTAGGTCTATTGGATTGCCTTTAGAAAAAAGATCAAGCATTCCTTGATAGATGATACGGTGTTTTTCTGCGTAGAAAGATTCAACTGAGACTATGTCCATCACATCGTGGATTGCTTCGGGGCGAAGCATAATGGAACCCAAAAAAGCCATTTCACTGTCGATGCTTTGAGGGGGTACACGCAAAGCGGGAGACCTGGCCAATCCAGGCTTGTACATAATTGTTGTCATATGGAGATTCTATCACAGCTGCACAATATGCAATATTGCCAAAGCCTGCATATCCTGTGTCTAATTTGGGGATTACAAAAAGTTTGACGTTTTCTGATTTTCTGGCTAAATATCACTACAATCGACGACCTTTTGCGGCAGAAGCTATTTTAAAACAACAGGACCCTGTTCTGTGTCAGTTAGTTGGTATCCGAGTTTAGATATTTCGTCACGAATTTTATCTGAAGTTTTCCAGTCTTTATTTTTTCGGGCGATTTCTCGTTGGCTGACTAGGTTTAAAATATTTTGCGGAATTTCTGACAGTTCGGTTTTTACGATCGAACCCAAACCAAGACCAAGGACTTTATCGAATTCTAGGGCCATGGCCTTTTTTGTTGCGTTATCAATATTGTTGTCCCGAGTCATATCCCAAAGCAGAGCGATGGCTTTGGGCGTATCCAGATCATCAAAAATATATTCTTTGAATTTATTTAAAAAATTTTCATCCAATTTTGTGGCTTCATTGCCTTCAGTTATTTCAGAAAAGAATTTGAGCAGTTTTTTATAACCAGTTTGAGCGGCTTTTAGTGAGTCGATGGTCAGATTCATTTGCGTACTGTAGTGTGCGCCGAGCAGCCAGTAACGATACGTCAATGGCTCGATCCCTTGGTCGATGAGGTTTTGAAGGGTCAGAAAGTTGCCAAGGGATTTAGACATCTTTTCGCTGTTAATGATGACATGGGCGACATGTAACCAATAGTGGGCGAGCGGCTTGCCGGTGGCGGATTCAGCTTGAGCGATCTCATTGTTGTGATGAACGGGTATGTGATCGATACCACCCGTGTGGATGTCAAAAGTTTCACCCAGATATCGCATAGACATAGCCGAGCACTCGATGTGCCAGCCAGGAAAGCCTTGACCCCATTTACTTTGAAAACCGATAGCATTATTGAATTTCCAAACGGCAAAATCGCGCTGGTTTTTTTTCTCCGGATTTGCGCCAATACGGCTCTTAGAACTTTCAGCTTCCTGCGCTGTCACCATTTTGGGAGAAAGTTTGCCGTAATCCGGATCTTTTGAAGTATCAAAATATAATCCATCGCTGGTTTGATAAATAAAGCCTTTTTCGTCCAAGACTTTTATTAATTCAACATCTTCTTTAATGTGTTCGCTGGCTAATGGCATTACATCCGGTAACCGAATATTCATTTGTTGAATATTTTCAACATAATATTTCGTATATTTGTCGGCTAGTTCACGCATCGCTTCCAGAGTCAGAGCTTTGCCTTCACGTTTTAAGGCGCTGGTCATTTTGTCTTCACCGGCGTCGGCATCATCAGTGAGGTGTCCAAAGTCCGTAATATTTATGACTTGGGTGACCTTTAGCCCGGCCAGCTCGCATCCTCGACGTAAAATATCCGCAAAAACGTATGGGCGCAAGTTGCCTATGTGCGGATAATTGTAGACCGTTGGTCCGCAATGGTACATGCCGACAAGGCCGGGTTTGATCGGCTTAAATTCTTCTTTTTTTCCTGTGAGCGTATTGTGGAATTGCAACATGGGTCTGGATTTAAAATTGTTTTAGAGCCACTTCTTGTATCTAAAGAATACAAACATACCTGTGACCGAAGCGCAAACCAGTATAATGAGCGTCCACATAATTTGGCGGTCGGCTTCGATAATAGCGATAAGTAAGGTGAGCGGGAAGGTAATGAAGGCTAAAATTGTAAAGATCTTGATGATCTCGCTTTGTTTGCTGGAAAGGAGAGTGTTATTGGTTTCCCGCAATTCGACAAGTGCTTCGATGTCGTCGTGGATGCGGGCACGCGCTCGATGATATTCTTTGACAACGATCGAAACGTCTTTGGCGAATTCTTTGCCGAGTTGTCTGACGCCGGCATCACTCAATGTTTCAAAAACTTCTTCGTGAGGTATTAGTGTGCGTTTGAAATCTAGTAATGTGCGGCTCGCGCGCGAGATCGCTACGACCATTTCTTTTTCCTTGCCATCAAATATTGCCTCCTCAACAGAATCGAATCGATCTTCCATGGAGGAAAGTTCATCAAGCACCGACTCATACAAGCGTCGCAGGACAATGAAGAAAAGTTCAAAGGCGTGAGTGAAGCGGTTGCCGTCGCTAAGTATGCTTCCGACTTCAAAAGATTTAAAAAGTAAATATATTGAATCGATCGTATCGTAGCGCACGGTAATAAGAAAAGTTTTTCCCAGAATGAAATCCACTTCCTGGGCGCTTTCTCTATGGCTGTGCTTTGAAGCGGGGAAGTGTAATACAGTGTAGAGGTGCTCGTCACATTCATCGATGCGTGGCATGATTGTCGGGATCATAAGGTCATGCGTAACCTCATCATTGATCTTGTAGGTTTTTTGCAGAAGCAATATCTCTTCATTAGTTGGCGAGAGCACATCAACCCAAGTAATGGCTCCCATTTTTTGTGTTGTGATCATATAGAAATATTATAGCATTTCTCATCCATGGTTAAAAATTGATTTTTGTCGCTGCCTTTGAGATAATAGATGGATTAACTTTTTATCTTAAGATAGTGTGCCCTATGAATAAAAATACCCAGCTAAAAATTGTCGTCGGATCAGTGGTGGCGGGTGCTATGGTTTTTTTGGTAGGATTTTATGCCGGCGGCAACTTTGAAGCGCAGAATGCGTCAGCGCAAACTGTCCTCAACAAAGACTCAACAGCGTCATCGACTGCTGATTTCGCGCCGTTTTGGCAAGCTTGGAAAATTTTGAACGATAAGTTCGTGCAAACGCATGCCAAGCAGACGGCTACTGATCAGGACAAAGTTTGGGGTGCTATTCAGGGATTAGCCGCTTCATACGGAGATCCATACACTGTGTTTTTTCCGCCGGAAGAGTCCAAGAGTTTCAGTGAAGAGATTCAAGGTAACTTTGAAGGTGTTGGTATGGAAGTTGGTGTAAAGGACGGTATTCTGACTGTAATTTCGCCGATTAAGGATAATCCAGCTTATAAAGCCGGTATCAAATCTGGTGATCAGATCATAAAAATAAATGGCACGACTACAGCTGCGTTGTCGGTTGATGAAGCTATAAAACTTATTCGCGGGCCGAAAGGCACGACCGTCAAAATCACTGTGGTACGGAAAGGTGTAAAAGACCCGATCGAGTTCACTTTGATTCGACAGACCATCGATATTCCAACGCTTGATACGGAAGCAAAGCCGGGCGGAATATTCGTAATCCATCTTTACAACTTCTCGCAAAATTCGTCCAACCTTTTCAGAGGCGCTCTCAGGGATTTTGTTTCCTCTGGTGATCATAAGCTGGTCCTTGACCTACGCGATAACCCAGGTGGCTATCTTGAAGCTGCGGTTGATATGGCCAGCTGGTTCCTTCCTACAGGCAAAACGATTGTAACTGAGGATTTTGGCAGCAGTACTCCGCAGCAAGCTTACAAGAGTCATGGCTATAATATTTTTAACAAAAATCTGGATTTCGAAATATTGGTAAATGGTGGTTCGGCTTCGGCTTCAGAAATCTTGTCAGGTGCGCTCCAGCAATACGGTATCGCCAAGCTGATAGGTGAACAGACCTTTGGCAAGGGTTCGGTCCAAGAATTGATCCCACTGACGCCCGACACTTCTCTAAAAGTTACCGTTGCCCGATGGCTCACACCGAACGGTACCTGGATCTCGGAAAAAGGTTTGACTCCTGACCTTGTTGTGCCATTCGTTGCTGACAAAAATGATCCAAAGAAAGATAACCAGCTGGATAGGGCGGTTAGCGAGTTAGTTAAGCTCCCGTAAGCAGAACTCAGTTTTATAGACAAATCCATAGAGTCGTGTATAATCGAACGTACTATGAAAGTTATATTGAACGCCGACGTGGCAAAATTGGGTAAGAAATACGAGGTAAAGGACGTTTCTGACGGGCACGCATTGAACATGCTTATCCCTAAGGGTTTGGTTGAAGTTGCAACTCCCGCTTCACTTAAGTCCCTTGAATCAAAGAAAGCTGCAGTTCAGGCTTCACAAAAGCGCATGGAAGAGGTTATTGTGAAAAACCTAAAAGCCATTCACGGCAAAGTCTTCGAAATGACTCAAAAGGTCAATGAAAAAGGTCATTTATTCGCTGCGATTCACCTCGACCAGGTTAGCGCTCTGATCAAGGCTAAAACTCAGGTAGAACTTCCCGCAACCTATCTAACTGTTGCAAAGCCTATTAAGGAGGCTGGTGACCATGAGGTCACTGTCACCGTTGGAAAGGAATCAGCAACCTTCACTCTCAAGGTTATCGCGGAGTAATTAGATAAGTAAGAG
>DMQX01000035.1:2328-13995 GCA_003455555.1 Candidatus Tayloriibacteriota bacterium | reverse complement strand
ATCGTCGGCAGCGTCAGATGTGTATAAGAGACAGCTATAACTTTGTCGATTTTATCATTCAGCTGTTTTTTGATTTTTTGATCAATACTGAAGGTCCCGACCACGGATTCCATCGTGACCAAATAGGCTATTGGATCGAATCCATTGCCACTCCCAACCGTCAGGTCATTTTTGCCATCACCATCAAGGTCAAGCGCCAGTACTGAAGTCGTTGCAGGAGAAGATACCACTGAAGCTAAGGTGGTGGGCAGAACAGGCAAATCCTGAAACAAAAGGTTGGTTGTTGTAGCCTCAGATACTTCGGACAATTCCAGAGTAAATGTTCCAATGTCGGTGCCATGAAGAGATACTGTCGTGGTAGTTTTATCAGTCACCCCAGCGTATACACCCTCTCCAAATGGCAAATAATAACTGTTGGGAATTTTGGCCTCATATAAAGACAAATCGGATGTTTGATCGGAGTTTGTAAGTGGACCGGTATGATTACCAGAATTGTCGTAGAGGTCTAATATGACTGGGGAATGAATGCTCACCTGCAAGCCATTACGGCTGTTTGTTTTAGGCAGAGAAGTTAGAACATTCTCTGGCAACTGCTGCTGACCTGTGACAATATTTTTAACCAAGTTTTGCACAGCTTTGGTTTCCAGGATATCACCGTGCGCCCGATTGGTATTTTGACTAGAATTAATGCCTGCCAAATTCACGTAATAAGTTGGTGCCGACAGAACATCGGCGCTTGATCTCATTACGGTGCCGTCACCATTAAAATCAAACAGCGGCCGATAATCCAAAACATCTTTATTAACGCAAAGCGGCATAGACATGGGTGTGCACACTATTGCAGATTTTTTCTGATATTTCAGACCCTCCACGGTATCCAGTCCCCAACCAACAATTTGCGACACTGATAAACTGGAGGAAGCCAGCCAAACATCTTGATCCTGATGCACAGCCTTGGCCTTGGTCAGCAAATTTGAATTCAAAACATTTGGAATTGAAGTGTCATACAAATCTGGTTGTGTCCGGCTGTCACTATTTCCCAACAAGAAGTCGCTTAGCTCAGCTGGATCACTGATAGTGTCGCCGTATATTTTTCTGAGATTACTGATCGAATCAATCGAAGGATCAAAAGTTACTATTGGTACCGAGCTTTCGTTCAGATATTTATCTGATGGTAGCAAGTTATATGCGGTAGGCATATTCTCCGCCAACTTACGAGCAACAGATGAATTAAGAATATTACCGTATAAGAGTTCTTGCCCATAGCCATGCAGATCCGCTGGAATGCTTTGAGGTGTACCTAGTTGCGGTACCGCCACCAAGATTAGCTTGTCCACCAGATCCGACTTCCCTTCCTTGTTCAATGCCTCGATCAGCGACTTAGCCAGCAGACCCCCATTGCTGTGAGCAACTAGGCTTACTTTACCGGTTTTGGAACCGGCAGCCAGTTCTTCAATAGTCTGAATCATTGAACTGGTGGCAGTGTCACTTATTTTGGTACCATTTTTTAAAATCTCGTCATAGCCCAGACGCCAGTCATATGACAGAGGTTTCCAGGCATTTATAATATTATCGCTTACCAAAGCATTCATGGAACCGCTGAATGTTTTATAAATATCGATATTGTACGCCGGATAATTTGTGCTATTAATGATGTCGCGGGTATAAATGGACTGATTTAAACTTTGACCATTTTTATCCAGATACAACTTCTCCACGTCGGCGTTCCGGTTTGGCTCCCACAGTTGGTTTTCTGAAAGAACACCGCCCGTGTACAAACGACTACCCTCCAACCCCGGTATAAAGGCTACGTTCGAACAGCACTTCGGCAGTTCAACTGGTTTATCAATAAGAGGATCTTCGGTGAGCCATGGTTCAAATTTTACGTTCTGGCTTACACTATTACCGAGACCGCCAGTGTTATCGAGTTCTTGATATGGCCCAGTAGGATCGCCCCACCAATTACCGCTGAGGTCGATAGCGTCAGCAGAATAATTTGACGCGCCCAGCATCGAATTTCCGACTATAGCACTAGACTTAATAACCAGCGCTGACGGCGCGTGTACCGCTAAACCAGTATCATTGTTTGATATTGCGGTTCGATCAACTGAAACTTTCGCACCGCTATCCAAAGAAATAGCTTCGCCCCAGAACCCAGACACCTTCGAACCAACGATTCTGGTCTCAACGGGGCCAAAAAAAGTCAGACCATTAGCTTCACCGCCAGAAAAAATGCCATTAAAAACATTCACGGTCGTAGTGCCCGAAGTTCTATCACTCCAAGCCGCCAACGGCAAACCAAAACCCTTTGTATTTAAGATCTGGCTATTGTGCCAATCCAAGGAGCTACCGCCATAAACATCGACCGCATCGCTGTAGTTGACCCCATCAATGGTCGAAGAAGCTACCGTCACAGAACTCTGGCCAAACACAGTGAGGCCAACCTGCCAGTCCACATTCGACAAGTTACTATCGGAGAGCGTCAGTGAGCTGTGGTCGTAGATAGCAATCGGAATACTGCCAGAGAGATCGTGCATAACCGTATTAGCAATCGTGGCCGTTGAACCTTGGTAGGCGTCAAAAGCCAAAAATTTCGAGAAATCGCTGTGATCCACGGAGACATCGCTACCAACAACATCCATATAAACTTTTTTGGCCTTATTAGTCGAGAGAAAATCCATGTCGACCTTTGACCCGTTTTCGAATCGCAAATTGAAAGAACAATTCTGAAAAACAACATGACTCAAATGCGACTCACTTTGCATAAAATTCGCCGTCCAACTCCAATCGCACTGACTAGAGTCTGGGGCACCAAAATAAATAGGCTGGTCAACCGTACCCTCAGCTTTCAAACTGCCTTTGACTGAAAAATTTCCGCTTTGGACAGCGACACCCGGCTCGACAGTCAGCGTTGCGCCCGGGCTTATATTAATAATATCTTGCATAATATATGGACTGCCCTCAAGATCCCAGGTGGTATCTTCCGAAATATCTGCAGAAACCTGTGTCTCGGCATAAACCGAACTGTCACCTAAAAATAAACTTGCCCCAGTACTAATAATAAATATGCCCGCACCCAGGATTGCTTTAATTTTTTTCATGCCAACATGATAAAAAACTCACCTAAATTTTCGGTGAGTTTTTTCTAAAGAAAAGATAAAATCTATTTCTTGGCAACGATACTCAAAACTAGTGACACGACTTTTTCTTTGTCTTTTGGATCACTGCTTGCGACAAGGATCGTTAGGGCCGTCAGTGCGGAAGGCGTAAGTTTTGATATATCCAAAATATTGGCCTGCTTCAAGAACCAGACAAAGGCAAATGCGCCGCTTCTTTTGTTGCCATCAATGAACGGATGGTTTTTGACTATGAAGTATAGGAGGTGGGCCGCTTTTTCTTCGACACTTTGGTAAAGCTCTTTTCCGCCAAAAGTTTGCATCACATTCCCAACTATTCCAGCCACCGATCCGGCACTTCTTTCCCTACCAAAAATTTCAGTCGCTTCGGATTTTTGAATAAGATTTGTTCGCAACTGCGTCAGGCTATCCGTAATTTTTTCGGAGGTGAGTTCGACCTTCTTTTTTGTCAGTTTCCCTTTTGGTAAAGCGTCCCGATCATACGCATCGAGCGAAAGCCATGTATCAGCGAAAAGTGATATTAGATCAACGACATCTGCAGTTTCAAGTGCGGATGAAGCCGGTAAAAGCTTTTTGACATCCTCTACAATATGCAAAAAATGCTCATAATTTGTCGCAATTCTATTTTTGTTAACCGCAAAACCGTCGACGATATAACTACGGAGAGTTTTAGTGGCCCATTTTCTAAATTTTGTGGCAGTTTTTGAATTAACCCTATAACCAACAGAAATAATTACATCCAAGTTGTAATACTCAATAAAACGCTCAACTCGGCGCCCACCTTCAATTTGAACTGTTGCATTTTTTGCAACAACTGCATTTCTGATCAATTCACTATCCCTAAAGATATTCTTCAAGTGGCGGGAAATAACCGATTTATCACGTCCAAAAACTTCAGAAATCTGGTCCAACGTCGCCCAAATAGTCTCATGATTAAAATCGCCCTTCAGTTCAATTGCACCATCTTTTGCTTGATAAATAACTACTCTATTTTTGGTTATGTTTTTCATAACCAAAATCATACAAAAACGCGCCTAAAATCTTTCTAAAAAAGTTCTAAAGAAAAGATAAAATTTAATTCTTTTTGAACTATTCGGAAATTCCGAACAGTTGTCTTGTTGTCCAAAATATTTGACGTCAAAAATACGTTTGGTACACTAATATAATTAGGCCTACGGGCTTCGAGAAACTCCACCTTAGACGTGGAGTTTCGAATTTAATATCCAATAAGTAAGAGATTACAGGTTTAGGAAAAAAAGCATTATGCATTTTTTGCATTATGCTTTTTTTCAATTTGAACCGTTTCCATGTTGGAAACAGTTGCTATCATGTTTATGGCGCGGTAATGGTATGGCCCTAAGGCGCCACCGAAGCATTTATACTATCCTGATAATAACCGGAAAAGGCCATGACGGCGAAACTGGCGGTGATTATGAGGATAAAACCGACTGCGAAGCGGAAGAAGCTTTTATCTAAGAGGTCTTTCATAAACATTATTATAGCATTTCTCGACCAACAAAAAACCACCCTTGCGGGTGGTTTTTTGTTGCAACTATTTAACCTGTTGCGAGGAGATTAGAACTGGATTAGAACTGACCAGTTACGATCATGCTATCTAGACCAGCAGTGTTAGTCGAACCAGTGTTTGAAGTTACAGTTGTTCCATAGTTTACAGTTGTAACTTTCAAGACAACAGCCTGACCAGAAGTACCTCGAACTGCACCAACAAAGTTGAACGTTCGTTGGAGACCAGCAGGGATGTCATAACCGACACCTGCTACGTCGCCAGCGTATGTTGCTGGAGAAGCCGATGAAACCAGTGTACCAAGGTTCGTGTTAACCGTAGTTGAAGCTACACCGTTCACAGTCACAGTTTGAGTGAGGAACGTGGTAGTCGTTGCGCTTACATACAAGTCGTTATTGCTATTGTTTGTAAGTGTGACCGTACCGTTAACAGCATAACCAGTTGGGGTCTGACCGCCGATTGACTGGCCAAGTGTCATTGAAGCACCACTTATAGTCACAGCGTTTACAGTGAGACCAATAGCATTTGATGTAGCTGTTCCGGACTCATAAGTTGCTGTGCCATAGTTTGCATCTGTAACAACTATTCCTGTAGCTCCGTTTAGAGCAACAGTAATACCTGTGCCAGTTGTGCTTGCAGTGACGTCAGTCTTAACTGTGAAATCTTGCCATGCGTCTTGCGAAAGAGGGATGGTTAAGTTACTGAATACAACCGTACCGTCATTTGTCAAAGTACCACCATGTGATACCCCGCTCGCATCAAACAATCGTACATTGCTGAATGCAGCAGAAGGACCTGAGGAAAGAGTGGTAGAAGCAAGAGTAACAGTCAAGGTATTTAGTTGTGAAGAATTGTTTGCGGATTTCAAACTAAATGTACCTAGAGGTACATCAGTAGTCTGCTGTGTCAAAGATACAGCCACTTGGTGAGCCAAAGCTGAGTTTGGACTTACTCGAGTGTAGATATCAGCGACAGAACCTACGGATGTAAGGGTAAATGAACTGCCTCCGATACCACTACCGATAGTAGCTGCGGAGATAGTGTCAGTCCAACCAATACCATTGATTGTTCGGAGAGTATCGAATCCAGCCAAAACGGGTAGACCGGCGGTTGGAATCTTGTCGGTTGCGGGAAGAACGGTAACGCCAACAGTCAAATCTGGGTTGATGCCCGGAGTAACTGTATAATTAACGTTGCCAAAAGTTACCAAGTAATCGGATCCAACAGTAATTTCAGTTGCATCAGCTGCGCTTGAAAGCGTCTTTGTTGCAATAACCTTTCCTGTTGAGTCATGAAGAGTAACCTGGCTGAAAAGCAACCAAGGTCGCTGATTGAAGTGAACACCAGCTCGGGTCACTGTGACAGGACCGATTGATGCCTTCAAAGTCTCAGCAACTACGTCTTTGGTCTCACCTTTCTTGACGGTGATTCCTGAAGAGACATAGCTTGACTGTGTAGCCGTCAAAGTTCCGTCAGTTCCATTTCCTGCAACTGAACCGTTCGAATTTGAACTGTCGCACTTTACGCCAGTTGTTGAGCTGTATCCAGCTGCTGATGTGCATCCTGCTGGGAAGTTCGCTGCAGTGTTGCAAGGAACGCCAGTAGTGGTGCTGTATCCAGATGGAGTCGTGCAACCTGCTGGTAAGTTGGTGATGACAGGAGCAGCAGCGTTAACTGCGGCTCGGGTCAAAGGACCAAAATATCCAATAGCTGGAGCGATGTTGTTTGCAGCTTGCCACTTAGCAAGAGCAGCCTTTGTCAAAGATCCGAAGTATGAACTTTCCATACCTACTGATCCAACGCCAGATGCTGATACTACGGTAGCTGGGTTTGAGTTAAGAACTTTTTGGAGTTCCATAACGTCAGCGCCAACACTTCCTACTGTAAGATTTCGAGTAAAAATGTATCCTGCTGCGTCTGCCTTGGTGACAACGGTGGCACTAAGGACGAAAGCTACTGCGATTGCAGAGCCCAAGACTACGGCAAGAACCTTTGTTGCGGTAGATAATTTCATATAATAATTATTTTTAATAACTAACTTATAATTTTTCCCTTTAATTTTTAAATACTGTTAATGCGAGAAAAATTATTTTTTAACTGCGTACAACAGAAGATTTCATACACATATATTTTATTCATATATATATACGAGATCTTCTGCCGCCTTTGACTAAGTCTTAGTGCCCCAGTATCGCCTAGGACAAAAAGATTAGTTGGATATGTGAGCCTGATTTTCTATCGTAATCAACCGTATTGGAAAAAGTAATTCGGTACTCATCTATTATTAAGTTGTCAACGAGCCAGCAGTACAGAATACACCTCGTTCAGTTGTATAGATATGACGGTAACACTATTCAAATGTTACAAAAATATTCTATACAAAACTGAGCAAAGAACCTCTGGAATACCCCGTAACGTACGTGCCTAATATGCGCTTTATCAGCGCCGCAGCCGCTACATGAGTGTCATTATATACTGTGCTGTACAAGCGTGCAAATAAGCTGTGGATAACTTATTTTCCCGGTAATACCGCTAAAATAAGCCGTCCTCAGTTCAACAACACGATCTGGTGTATAATCGCATAATTAGGCCAAAATGTCAAAGCTAAATCCGAGATTTGTCCTTTATAAAAAGCACGGGGAAACGCCGCGGAAAAATCGGTTTATTCGACCAAATTATTGAGGCTGAACCAAGGAATAAACACTCCAGCGGCGCTCACCTGTTTTCTTCAAAGTTCCAGACTCAACCATAGCTAACAGTTCCCGCTGAATTGTTTTCTCACTGCAATTCTTAATCTCTTGAGCGAAGTCTCTAATGCTCAATGGCTTACCCACTTTCAAAAGTTGCAGCATCTTTTCGCGTCGATTGTCCTTTACGTTGTCCTTGGGAGTTGATCGTATCTGGCTGTCTTTTATAGCGTCCGGTGTCCTATACTGTCCTTTAGACGAAGGCGCCTGTGCGTTGCCTACCTGGAAAACATTTGTTGCTGGCGAATAAGTTGGGACTGCTGATGGAGTCGGCACATTAAAGAAATCTTGCGGCAAGACCATTGATCCATTGCCAACCATTTCAGGATGTAGAGCATCCAAGTTGCCCATAAGCATGACTATCTCGCGATGGATTATGGAATAATTCATCGATGAGATCTGCTCCGTCACAGAGGCAATCTTTAACAAAGAAAGAATCTCGGAAATAACTGTCATCAAATTCAAGATCGACTGTCTGGACTGTGCAGAAGAGGTGCGTCTTAAAGACAAGGTATCAGACAGCAGCCCGAGAGAGGCTTTCCTGAGCTGAATCTTGATCGGCTCGTTGTCTGATATAAGGTTGGTAACCAGGTACAGCGCAGCTATTATTTTTTCTGTCTTTTTGAAAATAAAGCCGTAGGTTGGGTCGGCAAAGACGGTTCTAGATTGAAGCTTATCAAGGCTTTTTTCATCATATTTCTTAAGATGATTTTCTTGGTTGTGTGAGTCCATAACAGTGTCTTTTAAACTGTCTCTTATAAAAATGACCTTTAGGCTAGTTTCCTGTCTTTTACACTTTTAAAGTCAGAACAAATCATGTCCATTATAGTATAGGACAAAGTCAAGCGTCAATATGTACAAACTGGATAAACATGTTTTTAAAAGATCTCTATTATTTCTTTATAAAAAATTCATAGCCTCTAGCGTATGTTTATTGTGTCCTCGTATGATATTATTACTTAAACACATATGAGCAAACGAAATAAACCATCTAAAGAAAATAAATACGATCTCTCGAGTCACCTCAAAGCAAAAACTCTTCACGGAATTGTCGCGGTATCACTCTTTGTTGTCGCCGTCTTCTTCATGTTATCAGCGGTCGCACTCGGTGGCCGGGCTGGTCAAGATACCTACACCATCTTCTCGCAGCTATTCGGTATTGGTTATTTTTTGATTCCAGTAGTCTTGGTTGTTCTGGGCATCGCTTTCTTTCGCTCCGCGCAGCAGAAGATCGCTTGGCTGCAATCGATCGGTGGACTCATATTATTCTTTTCCGGATTGGGCACAATATCAACCATCTCCTTCATTGTCTCACGAAGTCAGACGACAGTTGGCGGAGTTGTGGGTAGATGGATCTCCTCTCCACTAGTTTCAATCTTTGACGTGTATGCCACCCTAATTTTTTTATTGGCGCTCGCACTCATATCAACCTTAGTCATCTTTGATGTACATCTGGCAGACCTCGCTTGGTGGAAAAAAGAGGAAGAAGAGGAAGACGAAAAGAAAGCAATCTCTGCCGACCTCGACGCAAGTGAACTCAAAAAAATGGATGACGCGCGCAAAGCCACCGAAAAGGATGATAGGAAAAATGTTGAGGCAGCGACTGTGGCAAAAAACAAGCCGGATGATTTCACACTAACTATGCCAGCCCATATTGGCAGAGTCAGCCACAATGAATTCGTGCCGCTCCCTCTCTCACTTCTTGAGGGTGATAAAGGCAAGCCAGGTGTCGGCGACATCAAGGCAAACGCCAACATCATCAAACGAACACTCCAAAACTTCGGCATCTCGGTTGAAATGGATGAAGTGTCAATCGGCCCTTCCATCACCCGTTACGCTCTTAAACCTGCCGAGGGCGTCAAACTATCTCGTATCCTCACGCTTCACAATGATCTAGCTTTGGCTTTGGCAGCTCACCCTATCCGTATCGAAGCTCCAATTCCAGGTAAATCCTTGGTCGGCATCGAAATCCCAAACAGCGTCAAAACGACCGTTGGCCTGGCCAACCTGATCGGCGATCCAGAATTCCAAAAATCCGAAAAACCTCTCTTGGTCAGTCTAGGCAAAGGCATCTCCGGAAAATCATACTTTGCCAATTTGGCCAAAATGCCTCATCTACTTATTGCCGGAGCAACTGGTTCGGGTAAATCTGTAACTATTCACGCCATCATTACTTCCCTGCTCTACCGAAACTCTCCTGAACACCTAAAATTTATTATGATCGACCCAAAACGTGTCGAGCTTACTCTATATAACAAGATTCCACATTTGCTCACACCTGTCGTGACCGAAGCCAAAAAATCTATCCTCGCGCTCAAATGGGCAGCCAAGGAAATGGATCGACGCTATGACATTCTGGAATCACATTCAGTTCGCGACATAGAGTCTTACCACAAAAATATTCTGGCTCCAGCCATCAAAAAAATGAGTACTGAAGAAAGAGCTGACGCAGCGGCGGCTGGCAAGATTCCAGAAACCCTTCCTTATATCGTGGTAATTATCGACGAGTTGGCCGATATCATGCAAGCTTACCCACGAGAGCTCGAATCTGCCATCGTTCGCTTGGCTCAAATGTCCCGAGCTGTTGGTATCCACCTTATCCTTTCGACCCAGCGACCTTCGGTCAACGTTATCACCGGTCTCATCAAAGCCAATATACCAGCCCGATTGGCTCTCCAAGTATCATCTCAGATCGACTCCCGCACCATCCTTGATGCCTCTGGAGCTGAAAAATTGCTCGGTGCCGGCGACATGCTCTTCCAGTCTGGCGATATGTCCCAACCAAACCGTATCCAGAGTGCCTTTATTTCCGAAACTGAGCTCAAAAATGTGGTCAAATTCCTAGTCGAGCACAACGACGCTATTCCAGAAGCCGGTATCGATCTAAGTAATCCTGCCGCCCAAGAGAAAAATTCAATCTTTGATGCTGTGAGCGACGACAACGACATGGGTGACGATGATGATCTTTACGAGCAGGCCCGCGAGGAAATCATTCATGCCGGCAAAGCTTCAACTTCATACCTCCAAAGAAAACTTCGCATCGGATATGCTCGAGCTGCGCGACTTATGGATATGCTCGAAGAACGCGGCGTCATCGGAGCCCCTGACGGTTCAAGACCCCGCGATGTCATTACTGACAAACCAAACGAGACCGCTTCGGATATTCCTCCAACCCTATAATCTCAAATGAAACGCTCCCGCGCCTTGGCCTTAAAGATCTCCTCAGTTTCAATCATTGCCATCCTCATCTTGGGTTATGGCCTCTTTCAAGCCAGGAACCTCATCTTGGGACCCGAAATTAGTCTGACAACCCCAAAAAATGGCGAAAATGTGACCAATCCCCTCATAGTTGTAAGCGGCGTGGCCACGAATATTACTCACATCAGTCTCAATGACCGACAGATCTTTGTTGACAATCAAGGCAAGTTTTCCGAGAAATTGCTGGTACCGCCTGGCTATACTATAATTAAGCTAGCAGCACAGGACAAATTTGGAAGAACGACACAGCGGCTTATCGAGCTCAATTACACTGCCCCACTCCAAGTGGTGACAGCGACCAGCAGTGCAACAACTTCGGTTGATACCCTATCGGGTACAAGCACAGCGACAAATACAGTTAATATTATTCAGTAATCCAAAATATTATGGCAAAATTCGGCAAAGAAAAAGCTCCCCCAAAAGAACTCAATGCAAGTATTAAAGATACATTAGACGCGATTCGCACCAAATTTGGCGACGAATCCATCATGATGCTTGGTGAAAAGCCTCGCGTTGATATTAACGTCATCCCTACTGGCTCAATCGGACTTGATGCCGCGCTCGGAGTCGGCGGTCTTCCCCGTGGACGCATCGTTGAAATATTCGGACCGGAGTCAAGCGGCAAAACTACTCTCGCCCTACATGTGATTGCAGAAGCTCAGAAAAAAGGTGGCATCTGCGCGTTTATTGACGCCGAGCACGCCATGGATCCGGTCTATGCTGGCAAGTTGGGTGTAAAAATCGGAGAACTTCTACTGTCGCAACCCGACACTGGCGAGCAAGGTTTAGAGATTTGCGAAAGTTTGGTGCGTAGTGGCAAACTTGATGTTATCGTCATTGACTCAGTCGCCGCCCTCACGCCAAAAGATGAAATCGAAGGAGATATGGGTGCTCAACACGTTGGCAAGCAAGCACGACTCATGTCACAAGCTCTCCGCAAATTGACCGCCATTGTCGCCCGTTCAAAAACTATTGTCATTTTCATCAACCAAATTCGTAT